>DYLE01000227.1 GCA_020722245.1 Desulfonema limicola | reverse complement strand
CGTTAATATTTTGTTTTTTACTGAAGAAGCCGGTCTACTCGACAAATGAATAACTGAAACCTGAACACCGCGACCTGGGTGTGAAATAGGGTTGAATTCATTGCAGCCGAATGCTACAACCCCCTCCAAACCACCTGTGTGATTGCTTTATTTGACTGGATTTTTTAATGGATACGCCATCTTTAATAAAAGCCGGCATTCTGGGAATCGTGGAAGGGGTCACCGAATTTATACCGGTGTCCTCCACCGGCCACCTGATCATCGTGCAAAGCTGGCTTGAGTTTACCGGAAAAAAAGAGTTTGCGTTTTCCATATTCATTCAACTCGGCGCCATCCTTGCGGTGGTCTGGCTTTACCGGAAAAAATTAATGGATGTGGCCCTTAACTGGCCGACCTCTGAAAAGGCCCGCCGGCTGATCATCAATCTGGTTTTGGGCACCCTCCCCGCCGTGGTGGTCGGCCTCCCCACTGAAGACTGGATCGAGGCGCATTTTTTCAAACCCATGCCGGTTGCCCTGGCCCTGATTTCAGGCGGGGTCGCCATATTGATGGTTGAGCGGTTCTATCGTGAACCTGCGGTGCATGAAATGGATGACATCAGCTTCAAAACCGCGCTCATGATCGGCATCATTCAGGTGCTGGCCATTCTTTTTCCGGGTGTTTCCCGCTCAGGCGCCACCATCATGGGCGGGCTGGCGCTTGGATTGTCGCGCAGGGCAGCCGCTGAGTTTTCCTTTTTCCTGGCCATACCGGCCTTGTGCGGCGCATCCATCCTGAAACTCATGGGCGCCCTTGAGCTGATCACCTGGCAGGACATTCCCTTTTTTGCCACGGGATTTATCGTGTCATTCGCATCGGCCTTAGCGGTCATTCAAGGATTTTTGGCCTTTATCTCCCGAAGCTCCTTTAATGCCTTTGCCTGGTACCGGATTATTTTCGGCGCGTTGTTCATTTACCTGTGGCATATGCCATGAACCGGTTCTTCGGTTGCCTTTTAATCCCAGCCGGGTTCCCCTCAACCTGCCATGGCGCATTGTTAAGCTGAAAAAAAAAGAAACCATGAAGGCATTTGATGGAAATACGCTGATCCCCCTGGCAAGGGATCTTTATTTAATTGAGGGGCAAAACAGCGGCCGGTTTCCCTTCTGCAATGCGTTTCTGATCACCGGCGCTGAAACCGTCCTGATCGACACGGGCGTCGGATTGGAGAAGATTCAGTCCATCGACAGGGCGAGGCGCATCGACCGGGTGATCATCAGCCATCCCCACCCGGACCATATCGCCGGTTTTGATCTGCTGAAGGACCGGCCCCTGATGCTCCCCCGGGAAACCGGGCCGGAGGTCCACGACCTTCTGGATCTGGGAACCCGGTTTACCGGCTCCCGGCAAGGAGGAGAACAATGGGTGTCCTTTGTAAAAAGCATGCTCCCTGTCACGCCGCTGCCGATTCCTGCGGGGCGCTATCAAAACGGCGATATCCTGGACTTCGGGGCCATCCGGCTGGAGGCCCTTCACGCCCCCGGCCATCTGAGCGATCATTACTGTTTTTTTGAGCATCGCAGCAAAACCCTGCTGAGCACGGATATCGATTTTTCCTCTTTCGGCCCATGGTACGGCAACCCGGAATGCGCCATTTTGCCGTTTATCGACGGGATACAAAAGCTCATGGACCTCCCCTATGAACAGGTCTGTTCCTCCCACAAGCCGCCGATAAAAAAGGACGCGGCAAAGGCCGCGTTTGACCGGTTTTTGAAGATGTTCGACCGGCAGCGGCAAAAGGTTCTGGAGTTATGCGATCCTTGGGCCACCCTGGATCAAATGACGGCCGCCTCCCCGTTTTACGGGAACCGGCTCAAAGGGAGCCTTGTTCAGGATGTGTTTGAAAAAAACATGATCCAAAAAAACCTGGATCTGCTGATCCAGGAGCGCCGGGTCGCCTGTGAAGAGGGGATCTACCGGCGCATCGGATGAAAAATTTGGGAGCGTTTGTTGTCTGCCCTTTTTTGTCCTGATTTAAACCCTGCGTTCGCGCCCAAAAAAGCAGTTCCCTTCGATGCCGGCGGCGATACACCCAAAAACAGCGATGGTATCGCCACCCGCGATTTGAATGCGTTCTTTCAGGCAGCCGGCATCCACAGGGATTTCCTCTAAATTTTTCGAAAATTTATGGGCTCTATTTTGACCCGTTGGACCGACGTTTTTTGGCGATGATTTCCGCAGCCTTAATCAGGGGATAAGCCGTGGGCGGACCGGTCAACAGCGGGTGGGTGCCGATCTGGGCGGTCAGCAAGGCATCCACGGTCATCCGGTTCTGGATGATAAACCCGATCATATTGGTCAGTTCACCGGCGGATTTTCCCCCCATGACCTCGCCGCCTAAAATAATCCCCGATTCCTTCGACGCGATCAGCTTGACGACCTGCCTATGGGTGCCCGGCAATGTGGCCGGATGCCGGTCAAACCCCTCAAAGCTCCCGGTCAGGATATCAAACCCCCGTTCCCGGGCCAGGTTTTCCGTCACCCCGGCCGCACCGAACGCATGATCCCCTAAGGATGTGCAGAAAATAGAAATGGTTCCTCCGAACAGCCGGACCGTGGACAGCTTGTAGAGGTTCATGGCCGCGATGCGGGCCTCGGCGCAGGCCGTGGAGGCCAGCATGGTGGGCTTTGCGGTCCGGGTGATGAAGCTGCTTTTTGAGGCGCAGTCGCCCACGGCGAACACGTTCGGGTTCTCGGTGCGCATGTATTCATTGACCCGAATAAATCCCATGCGGTTGAGTTCGAACCCGGCTTTTTCCGCCAGCGCAACATTGGGGCGGTACCCGATGGACAAAAGCACCGTGTCCGCCTCCAACACCTCGCCATTGCTCAAGGTGACCCCGGTGACCTTTTTGTCCCCGTTGATCTGTTTGACGCTGATGCCGGTTTTTACGGTCACCCCCCGGCTATTGAGGACCTCCTCCGCCTGGATGGCGAATTCCGGATCAAACGCCAGGCTCAGCACATGGGGCATCATCTCCACCAGGGTGACCACCTTGCCGGATTTGCAGAATTCATCCGCCATTTCAACGCCGATAAACCCGCCCCCGATGACCACCACCTTTTTTAATCCTTCCAGGCAGGACTTGAAATGATCCAGGTATATCTTGTCCTTGGGAATGGTGAACACATTCTCCAGGTCCGCCCCTTTCAGCCAGGCCGGCCGGACCGGCGTGGACCCGGTGGCCAGCACCAGTTTTTCAAAACCGATTTCCTCTCCGTCAACGGTTTTGCAGATTCTTTTTTCCGGAT
>DYLE01000226.1 GCA_020722245.1 Desulfonema limicola | reverse complement strand
GGTAGAACCTCTCCGGGTCCACCGCTAAAAGCGGTGGGTTTAATTACAACTAATATTTGTAAATGTTATTTTCTAACAGCTCCTTAGTGTAAGCGTTCCACCGGGACCCCGGCTTTTCCCTTGCCGATCCATTCGGTGCGGGGTTCAAAGAGGGAAAACACCTTTTCAGAACGGGCGATGGCCTCGCCCGTGATGACCCTTCTGCGAATCTGATCAATTTGCCTTTCAGCATGATGGATATAGCCTTCACCCTGCTTGATGCGCAGGGACGCCGTCATGCCGGGGGGATCAATGGCAGGAAGGGTTTGCCGGACCTTTTTCTGGATTATACCTATTTTTATTCAGACACCGGTTATATTTTCATAAGCGTTATCCCACTTTTCTACCGCCATTCGATCCCCTTAGGCGCCAAATGCGGTTACCCTGGTATTCCGGTGCAAAGTCCTTGACCCCGTCCCAAAGATGTAGGAGTATGTATTTGGATCACATTATCTTTAACCGAGCCGGCTGCTTTATCTTTTTGGGAGGCGGAAAAGATATAACCGGCATTGACGATTTCTGGAAAACAAACCATGAAAATCGGACGCAATGACCCCTGCCCCTGCGGCAGCGGGAAAAAATATAAAAATTGCTGTTTGGGTAAAACAGCGACTTCCTCTCAGGAATTTTACTACCGGCGATTATCCGAGGCTTATAGCCGGCTTGAAGAGCGCCTGTTCGCACATGCCGACCGGGTTTTCGGCAAAAAGTCCGTTGCCATCGCAATGGATGAATTCCTGCTCTGGCCTGAACCGGAAGACGATATCAATAGCGATACGCTTCGACGGGCCGGCCCTGTTTTCTGGCCATGGTATATATTCAACTGGGTATACAATCCCGCCAAAATCGAAGTGAAACTCGCCGGACCGATAAACCGCACGGTGGCCGAACTATATGCCGAGAAATGCGCCGACAGCATCGATCCCCTGGAAGCCCGTTTGATTGAATCCATCAACCGCAAGCCTTACAGCTTCTGGGAAGTACTGAGCATAGATAAAGGAAAGGGCATGACATTGCAGGACATTCTTAGGGGTGTCCAGATCAATGTCCAGGAGCGGTTAGGGTCGCAGTATGTTCATCCCGGCGATATCCTTTTCGGCGGTGCGGTGGTAGTGGACGGTGTGGGCATGCTGACTGGGCTTGCCCCGACGCTTATTCCTCCCGGCAGCAAAGCACATATCATTCAATTGAGGAAACGGCTGCGTCGCGGTCAATCCACCATTACCGATGACATCTTACATGACTGGGAGGAGGACATCCGGGAACTGTATTTTGATATTGACCATTCATTGCATACCCTTCCGAAAATCTGCAACACGGACGGCCACTTATTGGAATTTCATCGGCTGGTTTACGAGGTGTCCTCTGCTGATGAGGCTTTTGATAAACTTTCCGGCCTGTGTGTTACCATGACACCAGAAGAGCTTTCCGCCCATGCCGAGCGGGACGATGCCGGCCGGCTTGCCCGGGTTGAATTTCCCTGGAACCGGCATGGGCACAAGAAGATTGCCGGAATGCCCAATACGACTTTAGGAAACATTGTAATCGATGGCCATCGCCTGACCGCGGAAGTCAACTCGGCCGAACGGGCCGATGCCTTACGTCGGGAGATCGCTAAAAGGCTTGGCGACAGCGGCCGATTTAAGATTGACGAGATACAGAATCTGGAAGCAATGATGCGCCAACACACCGATAAACCCGCTAAAAGAGAAAACACCAGAGACCATGAAGAGCTTATGCAGCTTCCTGAGGTGCAGGCGCAGGTGGCGAAAATACTGAGTAAACATTGGGAAAGCTGGGCGGATCAAAAAATCCCGGCCCTGGGCGGGATGACGCCAAAAAAAGCCGTAAAAACCAAAGACGGACGCGAAGCCGTCGAAGCGCTTTTAAAAGATGCTGAAAGGGATGAGGGACGGGACCCCTTTACAGCGGAGGCCAACCGCAAGGGGGCGCAGCGGGTAAGAGAAATCCTCGGTTTGAATCAACAGTAGCAGAGAATATATTAACGGCTTAAGTCCGGACGACGAGCGGCTTAAGCAGGCCGAGGCAAACCGATCGGGGAAAAGACGCAGCGGCTGGCGGCCGAGCTTCTTGAGCAGCCATCCGAGGCCGCCGCACCGGATGTGGCGATTTTAAATAATTTTAATGAGTTGGGACCCTAAGGGGCTTGCTATTAAACAATTCTTTATTTTTGTTTAATAACATAAAAACTTATTTAACGATTCGTGAATAGGAAACCACGTACATGAAACGACGCATTACCGGAGATCACCCCACAACCTCGGTTGTCGGCGAACCTGTTCATGCTTTTGTTCCACATCCCCTCCCCTCACGCCCCTTGCTTGACCTGAGCCAAAGTCGATAGCGCCTGCTGGAGCGCGCCACACAGGCATTGGGATGGTTGGACAGTGTCACCCTTTTATTACCCGACCCCGATCTTTTTCTCTATGCCTCTATTTCAAACAACACCGTTTCGAATACCACCGTCTCCTCGATATAGTGCGCCTCGAAGGGGATTGGGAAGCATAGGTGGATTTTTTCCTAAAGGGGATGGAGCACACAACCTCAAACGCCATGGAAACCGCCGGAAGACGCGTTGACCTCTTTCAGCAGGATGAACAGAAGATAGAAGGAGCTGGCCGCACCACCTCTACCGCCCTGCGCGTTTTTCGAAAACTTTGCGAGCGCCCGCTGATGACCCTGAATCAGGTTGGCAGGCAGACGGGGCTTTCATTCCCCGCTGCGGCCAAAGCGACGCAAACGCTGGAAGGAATAGGGATTACCCGTGAAATCACCGGCCAGCGCCGCAACCGCGTGTTCGCCTACCAGCGGTATCTCGGCATTTTAAGCGAAGGCACGGAGCCGCTATGAGAGGGGGTGACAAGCCCATCCCTAACGGCCCAGCAGGAAAAAAATCGAATGGAATGCCTGGAACGCGGTGGAAACGCTCGATCTCAGAAAACCGCCAGACGGCAACTGGATAAGATTTCCACACGCAATGTGCTGAAGGGCACTCATCGGAGTCAACAGGATTTTTGAAACCTCATTTCTACGGCCGCGCGACAGGTGCCATGTGAGGAGATTTTCTTGATATATCCCGTTTTTATGGTAAAGTAGGTTCATGTCCAAATTCCTTAAAATATCAGTATTTGTGCTGGTTCTCATCCTGCCGACCGCGATCAACCCGGTCAAACACGCCGGAAGCGTCATACTTACGATTTTTACCGTGCTGGGGATTTACGCCTGGCTGACCCAAAAGACAGCGCCC
>DYLE01000225.1 GCA_020722245.1 Desulfonema limicola | reverse complement strand
GACCTCGGTATACCCGTGGCTTGTGGTGTGAAGCTCGAGCATGAAGTTGATCAGGGCCCGTTCCAGTCGGGCGCCGTCCCCGTAATAGAGCGGAAACCGGGCCCCCGCGATCTTGGACGCCCGTTCAAAATCCAAAATATGCAGATCCTCACCGAGTGTCCAGTGGGGTTTGGGCGGAAAATCAAATTCAGGAAGGCTGCCGACCGTTCGAACAAGCTGGTTGTCTTTTTCATCCTTTCCCGGCGGAACAGAGGGGTGGGGGATATTGGGGATTCGAATCAGGATGTCGTTGAGCCTGGCCTCGATCTCAGAAAGGGTCTTTTCCAGGTCCTTGATGCCGGATGAGACGGCCCGCATCTCAACGACCAGAGCCTCGGCGTTTTCACCTCTTTTTTTCATTTTCGCGATCTCATCCGAGACCACGTTGCGTTGATGACGACGCTGCTCGATTTCGGCAAGGATCACGCGGCGGGCTTCGTCGGCGGCCTGAAAGCTATCCAACTCTTTGGTATTCCCCCGTTTTTCAAGGGCATGATGCACTTCTGACAAATTTTGTCTCAGGTACTTGATTTCAAGCATTTAAGACCTATATTTTTTTTGATTTTGTATTCATTTAGCTCCATAAATAAAAAAAAATATCATGGGGACTATAAAGCGTCAATCATTATTGCAAATTTTCTGGGATTATGTATAATCAGCTAAAAAAAGCAGGCTATACTCAACGGAGTCGATTTATGGAGGATCTCAAACAGAGCAAGCAGGAACTTCGAAAAGCGATTGAAAAGAAGCTCAAGACCCTGTCAGCAAAGGAAATACGTAAAAAATGCAAGCTGATCGAGGATCGTCTCTTTGCTTTTGCGAATTTCCTTGAAGCGGAAACCACCCTTTTTTACCTTAACCGGCCCAACGAGGTGGATACCCGGCAAATCCTGGAAAAATGCAGACAGGCATCAAAGGGAATCGTTCTGCCACTGTTTAATGCTGATAACAACGGGGTTAAGCTGTATAAGGTCTATGACATGCAAGCGGACCTGAAAACCGGTCCGAACAACATCCTCATGCCAGACCCTGATCGATGCAAGCTTCTGGATATAAAAGATATTGACATCGCCATCATCCCCGGCATCGCTTTTGATGAAAAGGGCGGGCGGATTGGAGACGGAACCGGGCGCTATGACCGGCTCATACCTGAACTTCCGATAACGGCCCGAAAGGTGGCCTTATCCCTGGAAGAGCAGATGACCCCGGCGGTACCCATGGAAGCCCATGACCGGTACGTGGACATCATCATCACGGATCAACGGATCATCTATAAGATTTAGTTTTAAAATGCACACGCACAACCAGCCCTGAATCCGCCGGTTCATCCTCCTTACACCGGCTTAAACAGGCGTTTGCCATGAAACCTGTCGTCGCGATCATCGGCCGTCCCAACGCGGGAAAATCCACCCTGTTTAACCGGATCACCGGAACGCGGGATGCCCTGGTGGATGACCTTCCGGGCGTAACCCGGGACCGCCATTACGGTTCAGCCAGCTGGAACGGGGTATCCTTCACGGTCATCGACACCGGGGGTTTTTCATCAAACGACGCCTCCGAGTTATCGGCCTTAAGCCGGGAGCAGATGGCCCACGCCATTGCCCACGCCCATGCCGTTATCCTTCTTTTTGACGGAAAATCAGGGCTTTCCCCCTTTGATGACGAACTGCTCAAACTGCTGAGGGGAAAGACCTTCCCCATTTTTTACACGGTGAACAAAATCGATGGACCAGATCGGGAAAAAGACCTCTACGAGTTTCACCGCCTGGGTGTTGAAACCCTCTACCCGGTGTCTGCCGAGCACGGATACGGGGTTTCGGATCTTCTCGACGACCTGGTGGACTCCCTGCCGGAGTTTCCGGCCGAAGAACCCACGGAAATGGTCAAGCTGGCCGTTATCGGGCGACCGAATGTGGGCAAATCCTCCCTGGTCAACCGGATCATCGGAGAAAACCGCATGATCGTCAGCCAAATCCCCGGCACCACGAGGGATTCCATAGATACGCCCTGCCTTGTCAAGGAAAAATCCTATCTGCTGATCGATACCGCGGGGATACGGCGGAAAAAAAGCGTGTCCGCCAAAATCGAAAAATTTTCCATCATTAAAACCCTGCAAAGCATCAATCGGTGCGATATCGCCCTGATCCTGCTGGACGCCGCCGAGGGGATCACGGAACAGGACATCAAAATCGCCGGCTACGCCTTTGAGCAAGGCTGTGGGTGCATTTTCCTGATCAACAAATGGGACCTTGTCCAAAAAAAGAGCGAGGCCTTTAAAAAACTTACGGAAGACTTAAGGATAAAGGCCAAATACTTGAGCTTTGCGCCGGTGATTCCCATCTCCGCCCTGACCGGAAAACGGGTTTTGGAAATATTCGACGCGGTGGAGGAGGTGTATGAACAGTATTCCCGGCGGATCGCCACCGGCCCGCTCAACCAGATCATAAACCGCGCCACGGAGAAAACCGAACCCTCCCTGTATAAGGGCAAACGGCTCAAGTTCTACTACGCCACCCAGATCGCAAATAAGCCGCCGGCCATTGCCTGCTTTGTCAACTTTCCCGAAGGGGTTCATTTTTCATACCAGCGCTACCTGATCAACCAGATCCGTGAGCAGACCGGCCTGGATAAAACCCCGATCCGCCTGTTTTTAAGGCAGCGCCGGGAGCCTGCGGCCGGAGCCCGCCCCCAAAAAAAGGGCGGCCGAACACGGCAGATAAAAACCCGAAATCCCCTTCCGTCCAAAAAAACAAGGCTGCAGTAAATCGTTTCTAAACGCATTTAAAATCGACTTTTAGATGGAAGATAAAAACACATCGGACCTGTTTGAGGCTGCGGCCAAAAAGGCCGCCGCCGGCTTGAGGCCCCTGGCCGACCGGATGCGGCCCTCAACCCTGGATCAGTTCATCGGCCAGGTCCACGCCGTGGGAAAAGGGACCCTGATCCGCAACGCCGTTGAACAGGACAAGCTCTTCTCCATGATCCTCTGGGGACCGCCCGGAAGCGGCAAGACCACCCTGGCGCGGATCATCGCGGATTCCACAAAATGCCATTTCGCCCATTTCTCGGCCGTACTCTCTGGCGTCAAGGAGCTCCGCGAGGTCATTGAAACCGCCAGGGAGCAGCGCAACCTTCACCGGAGGCGGACCATCCTTTTCGTGGACGAAATCCACCGGTTCAACAAGTCCCAGCAGGACGCCTTTCTTCCCCATGTGGAGAGCGGGCTTATCACCCTGATCGGCGCCACCACCGAAAACCCCTCCTTTCAGGTCATCGCCCCGCTGCTC
>DYLE01000016.1 GCA_020722245.1 Desulfonema limicola | reverse complement strand
CCGCCGGATGGATTCTATCAGTCCGCCGGTCTCTTCCCTCAGGTAGAGACGGATATCCACGGCGACCTGGTCGTTTCGGCTTCGTGCGGTATGCAGCTTTCGGGAAACCGGACCTGAGATCTCAGCCAGCCGGTTTTCGATATGCATGTGGATGTCTTCGAGCCGGTCCGAAAAAATAAACCTGCCCGCCTCAATCTCCCCCCGAATCTGTTCAAGGCCGTTTACCAGGGCGGCCGCTTCCTCGTCCGTGATCACCCCGGCCTGAGCCAGGGTCCTGGTATGGGCGATGCTCCCTTCGATGTCCTGCCTGTAAAGCCGCTTATCGACGGCAATCGAGGAGGTGAACCTCTCCACCGCCGTATCGGTTTTTTCCGTAAACCGCCCGTCCCAGGGTTTTTCACTCATGGATAGAACCTTAAAAAAACAAACCGCTTTGCCGTCACGCCTTTACTTTTTTTTCAGGCGGTCCTTAACCAGTTTTTCAATCCGTAACCGAAGGGCGTTTAACCGGATAAAGCCCTCGGCGTCATGCTGCCGGTACACCGAATCATCTTCAAAGGTCGCGTGCGCCTCGCTGTAAAGAGACTGGTCCGATTTTCTCCCCAGAACCCGGCAGTTGCCCTTGTAAAGCTCAAGCCGGACCACCCCGCTTACGGTCTTCTGGGTGTCATCGATCATCTTCTGGAGCAGCTCCCGCTCCGGCGAAAACCAGAACCCATAGTAAACCATCTCAGCGTATCGCGGAATCAGGGAATCGCGCAAATGCATGACCTCCCGGTCCAGGGTGATGGATTCAAGCGCGATATGAGCGCACCGCAGAATCGTTCCGCCCGGGGTTTCGTACACCCCTCTGGATTTCATGCCGACGAACCGGTTTTCCACGATGTCGGTGCGGCCGATGCCGTGGCGTCCGCCCAGCCGGTTCAGCTCAGAAAGCAGCTCGGCCGGGGACATGAAATGGTCGTTGACCGCCACCGGATCCCCCTGCCGAAAGGTGAGCTCCATCACCTCGGCCTCATCCGGCGCATCCTTGGGGGAGACGGTAAGGGTGAACATGTCCGCCGGCGGCTCCCTCCACGGGTCTTCCAGGATGCCGCCCTCATAGCTGATGTGCAAAAGGTTTCGATCCGAGCTGTAGGGCTTCTCCTTTGTCGCCTGCACGGGAATGCCGTGCGCCTCCGCAAAGGCCATCAAGGCGGACCGGGATGACAGATTCCACTCCCGCCAGGGGGCGATGATCCGAATATGAGGATCAATGGCCAGGTAGGTCAGCTCAAACCGCACCTGATCGTTCCCCTTGCCGGTGGCGCCGTGGCTGACCGCATCCGCATTTTCCGCGGCGGCGATCTCCATCTGCCGTTTGGCGATGAGCGGCCGGGCCAGGGAGGTCCCCAGCAGGTACTGCCCTTCATAAATGGCGTTGGCGCGAAAGGCCGGGAACACATAATTTTTCACAAACTCTTCCCGCAGGTCGTCGATATACACCTTTGCGGCGCCGGTCTTCTTCGCCTTTGCCTCAATGGGGTCCAGCTCTTCGCCCTGGCCGATATTCGCCGCAAAGGCCACCACCTCGCATTGATAGGTTTCGATCAACCATTTTAAAATCACCGATGTATCAAGACCGCCCGAATACGCCAGGACAACCTTGTTCACCTGTTTTGTCACGCTTCATCTCCTTTGAGGGGGTCTGGTCTTAAAATCCGGCATTCATCCTCCACGGCATCACGTTGCGGCCGGATTGCTGTATCCTATGGCATCAATCCACCCGCAAGTCAAGCCTAAATGGGCGTTTCATGCTGCTCCGAATTTTCTGATAGTTTTTAAAAAACAAGCAGTTCTGCCGATTAAAACGCCTGGTTTCGAATAAACTCATAAAAAACATAAAGGCATATACCTTGACGAGTCAATCGCACAAGGATATATAAGACCAAACCTGTCAAACCAGGGTGCAATAAAAGGTTATCATCCTTCTTTTAAGGTACAGCAGCCAATCGAAGCGACGGGTTTTATAACCACCACTGAAACAGATGACATGAAAGGAAACCGGCTGTGAAAATCAGCTTTTTAAATAAAGTCCGTGGGTGTTTCTCTTTTTTGTTGATTGTGCTCAATACCGTGCTCTGGATGGGTCCCCTTTTTGCAGCGGGGTTGCTCAAGGCCGCGATTCCGATCCGGGCGAGCCGTAATTTTTTCAACGGCGCGGTGACCTTTGTCTGCAAAACATGGAACACCTGGAACAAGGTTAACTTCGACCTCACCCAGAACATCCGCTGGCATATCATAGGCGACGACAACCTGAACCGAAAAGGATCCTATCTTGTCCTGTCAAACCACCAGTCCTGGGTGGATATCCTCGTCCTTCAGGCGGTGTTTTTAAAAAAAATTCCGTTTTTACGGTTTTTTATCAAGCAGGAGCTGATCTGGATTCCGGTGCTCGGGTTCGCCTGGTGGGCATTGGATTTCCCCTTTATGAAGCGGTATTCAAAGGAGTTTCTGGAAAAAAACCCCCACCTGAAGGGAAAGGACCTTGAAACCACCCGCAAGGCCTGCGAAAAATTCAAGGCCATCCCGGTCTCCGTGATGAACTTCGTGGAGGGGACCCGGTTCACCCCGGAGAAGCACAAAAAGCAAAACTCCCCTTTTAAAAACCTGCTGCGGCCCAAGGCCGGCGGAACCGCCCTGGTATTGGACGCCATGGGCAGCCATCTTCAAACCATACTGGACGTCACCATTGTTTATCCCCATGGGGTAAGAACCATCTGGGAGTTTCTCTGCAACGGGGTGGATGAGGTGGTGGTGCAGATCAACAAAATCCCCATCACAAAGGATATTATCGGCGACTATTTCAACGACCCCGAATTTCAAAAGCGTTTCCAGGTCTGGCTAAACAGGCTGTGGGAGGAAAAGGACGCGCTGATCTCCGATATCGCAGCAGCTTATAAATGACGGATTCTTATAAAAAGGTTTCGGAAAAGGCACATCCCTAGCCGCAAGAGGCTGACATGCTGTGGAATCAGGATATTTTATTTTTACATATTCCCAAGACCGCCGGAAAATCACTGACCAAGGCGTTTGTGCAGGCCCTCAAACGACCCATCACCTGTTTCGTCTCCAAGGGGCAGATTCAGGAACTGGCCGATTGCGATCCTACGGACCTGACGATCGTAGAAGGGCGGGGTCATGAAAATATGAATAAGGCCCGAAAGATACTCGCCGAGGTCAACAGGCCTCTTGACTCATTTAAGGCGATTATCGTGGCTGTGCGCAATCCCTATGACCTGATGGTTTCCAATTACTTTTTCATGCGGAAAAATTATAAAGATAACACACATCGGAAAAATTTTCAGATCGCCATTGAAAACAATTTTGAGGATTACGCCATCCAGGTGGGGTTTGCGCCCCTGGAAAGATGGATGACCATTGATGGAAAACGGCCTTCAACCCTTCGGGTTATCCGGTTTGAAAACCTGCAGGAGGACTTTGACCGGCTGGCGGAAGAATTCGGGTTTAAATCCGTCAGGCTGCCGCATATCAACCCTTCCTCCCATGGTCCTTACTTGAAATACCTGACGGAAAAATCCGAACAGGCTATTTATGACAAGTTAAAATATCTGTTTGATGAGGGGTTTTATCAGAGGCACTGTTTTTCGTCCTCTCCTTGAGCTGAATCGCACCTAAAAAACAGGGCTTGGAGGGAAGGAAAAAACCTGTTTTTCCCGCTGTGCGGCACCTTTACAGTAAGTCCTTTATCAATTTTTTTAGAATATTTTTACCACGAAGGTAGAAGGCTGAAGACTGAAGGTGAAAGACTGAGGTTTTTCCCTTTGTGGTTCTGTGGTTGATTTGTTTATTCTTCAAGCCGAAAAATAGAAATTCTTAGGAAGCCCGCAGGTGATGCACCGGGTAAAACGGGCTTCCTCCTGGGCTTTTTACCTATCCGTCAAAACTGATATACCGCGCACCCCACCTGAATTCCGGAGGTCACCTGGGCGATAAGCGCCCTTTGCCCGGACCTTGCCAGGTTATGTTTTAAGATATGATCCATGGCCACGGGAAGGGAGGCGTTGAACAGGTCGCCTTCCTTTCGGGTCACATCGATCATCTTCTCCCGTTTTACGCCCAGGGCATCGGCGGCTTTGGTGATAAACTCCGAAGATATCTGGGAAGGGATGATCATGTCAAAGTCATCAAGCCCGGCCTTTTCCTTTTCCAAGAACCCACAAACCCCCTGGGACAGGGCTTTAAGATACACCTCCATCAGGCCGGGGTCCCTTCGAAATCTCAGGGTCATCCCCCGATCCTCGTCGTTGTACATGTAGGCCTCGCAGGCGTCCTGGAGTTCCGCAAAGGTCCTGAAGGAAAAGGAGGTAAACTCGCAGCCGCCGTTTTTCCGGTCGGCAAGCAGCATGGCCGCGCCGGTATGGAGAAAACCCGGAGGGTCACCTTTTTCGCTGACGTTGTCATCCACCAGATCGCTGCTGATCACCAGGCTGGCCTTGGTTTTTCCGGCGATGATCATGGCGGCTGACAACTGGCAGGCGTTTAAAAACCCCATGGAGCCGTTTAGCACGTCAAAGGAAAGGGTTTTGGGGTCTGAAGAGTCCTTCTTGTCGTGGTTGATTTTAAGTTCGTTCTGCACAAAGCTTGAAAACGCCGGCTCGCAGAAATAGCTGTCCCGGTAAACGGAAACAGCGACCACCAGACCGATATCCTCTTTTTTATACCCGGACTGCGCGATACAGGGCTCACCCGCCCTTTTGCACAGCTCAAGCGAGGTTTTTACCGAATTGTCGCTGTTCGCAAACAGTCCGATGCTTTCAATGGCAATTCCCATGCTGTTTCCCCCTTACACCGCCTCTTTGATTTCTTCGTGTTCCTGTGCCCTGCTCCAGTTCATGACCCGCTCCGGAAGATCATCAAGGGTATACAGGGCCACCCCCAGGTTGATGCCGGAGGACTGCACCGCAAACAGGATGTTCTGCCTGGATTGAATGGTCCGGTCCCGGATCTTATCCCAGAGCGCCACAAAATGGGCCGTGGAGGCGCCGTTTCCCCGCTCGACCACGTTGACGATGGAATTTTCCTTGGAACACACCTCTTTTCCCACCCAGTCGTTGATCATTTTCCGGGTCGTTTTGATGGCCCGGGTTCCGGTCTGATGCATGATGTAATGATGGTTGGTGCTGTTCTCCCAGGGCGTCCCCTTCACGGTTTTGCCCACATGCTCCGCGGTCAAGCCAATGGCGATGGAATGGATCTTGATGGAATCCGTGTACATGACAAAACCGCCGTGTTTTTCCCGGCTGTAGGTGCCGATGCAGAGATCGCAATGCTCGGCCACCGTAAACAGATCCATCTCATGGAACCCGACTCCCGGCTGATCCGTCTGTTCCAGAATAAACGCCACACCGGCGTCCCCCACGGTCAGGCAGGCGAGCTGGGGATCAAAGGGGGCCTTCATCTCCTTCTGGGCGTTTCGGGCCAGGCAGGTCAGGGCCTCGCCGCTCACCACCATTCCCCTTTTAATAAAACCGGCCTTCAGGTAAGCGTCCACCACATGCAGGGCCGTAAACATTCCGGCGCAGGCGTTGGGCTCGTCAAAAAGGATGGCGTTGGAAAAATCAAAATCCCTGGCCAGCAGGGCGGCCGTGGAGGGTTCAAAGCTCGCCTTGAATTTAGGGCCGTTGTAGCGGGAGATGTTGGTGCAGATGACAAGATCAATATCCTCGGGATTGTGTCTTGATATGGCCAGGCAGCGGCTTACCGCCTCCCGGGCCAGGTCAATGGCGTATTCATTCTCCCCCACCTCGGGACGGGTGGTTATTCCGGTCAAATCCTCCAGGTCGATGGCGGGCTTTACGCAGCACCCGTCAATAAGCTCCTTTGTGGTGAGCCTTCCCTCGGGAGTGTATACTCCCAGGCTCTCAATTACTGTGTTTAGGCGCATGCCATCCTCCTTTCATTACCTGATTATTACCTGACTGTTTGAAGCATTATTTGATTTTTTATTTTATTTATCTATAACAGATTTGAAACAGAATTTTTAACGGATTTTATACAGGATAAATACTAGGCATATTCTAGCATAAAAACTGATCAACCGAAATCCAATTTTGCCATAATTTCTAATTGACTGATTCGTCAGTCAATTTATGTCACGAAGAAAATAACCCGATTGCAAGAAAAAAATCCTACAGATCAAACCACTCATCATCAGCCTTGTGAGATTCACGAAACTCGGTGTACCGGGCGAGCTGTTTTTTGGTTTCGGCGTTCACCGCAAAGGTAAACCCGCTGTATATGGCAGGCCCTCCTTTTTTCGGCCAGTTATGGATATCAATAATATCCACCTTTAAAATCCTGCTGAGGGTATTGGTCATGTCCGCGGTGGTGGTCAGGGCCCAGTCCGGCCTGGCCTTTGAAAGGGCGTCGATATACAGGGAGCATTTGCCGAGGACCGTGGCCTTCAGGATGTTCAGGGGATTGAGGTAGGTCCTGTAGTTGGTGCGCATCATCACATAATTGTACTCCTTCAAGGTGGTATTCTCATTGGGGTTGGTGATGCAGCAGACCCCCCGGTTCGGGGTCAGGACCCTTGCGATTTCTGCCAGATAAAACGGCCTTCGCTGCCTGAAGTTCAAGTAAGAGGCATCAGTGATGTTGACCAGGTTAAGGGAATCCGACGGAAAAGGGATCCGGTTCATGTCCCGGGTGAAAAAGCGGATCCGTGACCCCAGGCTATGGTTTAATTGTTTGGCCTCCGCAATGTTGCTCTCCAGGATATCCATCCCATAAACCCTGTAGCCCTTGCCTTCCGGATCAAGCGCGGCCAGGGTTTCTTCCATCACCCGGGCAAGCCTGCCGAACCCGGTTCCCACATCCAGAGCCCGGTAGGGAGCGCCTGCATCTGCATAGTTTGCCAGAAGGGCAAGCCGGGTCAGCACCTCCTGAAGCCGGCGGGACGGATCGCTGGTGATCACGCGGTAATAGCTGGGGTTTGTGGGAAAATCCACAAAAACCGGCGGGCAGGTTTTTTCAAACGCAACCACCTTCTGCTGATATTCTTCCGGATCCGCAAGAAACTGAGAAAGCATTTCTTCAAGGGATTCCGGAAAATAGCGGCTAAAGTTCTCCCGCGCCAGCCGGGCTGCTTCCTCGTCGATTTTGGGTTTTTTCCCCAGGATGTCAAAATAAAGGGTCGAGAGTCCATCCACCACGGCCTTCTGAATAAACCGCAAAGGCTGGTTAAGCTGCCTGTGCAGGGATTCCATCGTTTGCTCGGCCTGTTTGCGCAACGTGGATAGCGTTTCTTCAGTCTTCATCAACAGATTGCTCTTTCAAATCGATGTTTAAAATTCATGCCGTTCACCCCTGTTGGATTGTTTTCCATATCCTTTTCCTGGGCGCATGTCAACCTTCCAAAACCTCTATACCTGCGCAGACCTATTCCCACCCTAATCCATAGGTCGTCAACTTTTGTCTGGACAAAAAAAAGACTTCGGGATAGTAACAAACGACCAGGTTTACTTATACATCTTTTCGCAAAGGGTGCTTTAATGCCGGGAAACAGGACAAACAAAACACCTTCGGTCTTTATCACGGGAACCTCCACGGGAATCGGAAAGGCCTGCGCGGTTTACCTGGACCGGCTGGGGTTTAAAATTTTCGCCGGGGTGCGCAGGGAATCAGACGGCAGGGCCTTAAAGGAAAACGCCTCAGACCGGCTGACCCCGGTTCTCATCGACATCACCGACGCAAAGGCCATTGCAGCCGCCGTGGCGTTCGTGTCCAACGAAACGGGTGACGAAGGGCTGTCCGGCCTGGTGAACAACGCAGGCGTCAGCTCGGGCGGCCTGCTGGAGTTTTTTCCCCTCTCCAAGATCCGCGACCTGCTGGAGGTCAACCTGATCGGACATATCGCCGTAACCCAGGCCTTTCTGCCGCTCGTTCGAAAGGGACGCGGCCGGATCATCAACATGGGCTCCATTGCCGGCATCGTGCCCCAACCCTACCTGGCCCCCTACTCCGCCTCAAAGGCCGCCCTGGAGGCGGTCACCGATTCGCTGAGGCTGGAGCTCAAGCCGTGGAACATTCCGGTTTGCATCATCGAACCCGGCATCGTCTATACCCCCCTGTGGGATAAGGCCGAAACCGAAGCCGGGCTTACGGTACAGGGTTTTCCGCAAGCCGCCTTTGACCTCTATGGCTCCACCATTGACAGGGTGGTTAGGATACTTAAAAATAAAAAAAGGATAAAAAGGGTGGCGGTTCCCGTGGACGCGGTGGCCCGCACCGTGGCCAAAGCGCTTACGGTAAAGAGCCCGAGGCCGCGCTACATCGTGGGCTGGGACGCCAGGCTGGCCGCGTTTCTGACCTGGGCCCTGCCCGACCGGACCTTGGACCGGCTTTCCATGATGTTCTGGCGGCTGTTGGGATTAAAAGACGGCACATGAGGGTTTTCCGGGGTTTAGATTAAGGCCGCAGACCGGTCATAAAAAATTCATAAAAAAAGGAGCCGCAATGAAACACTTAAAAATCAATGACGCAGCCGCTCTCGTTGCAGGCTTGTTTTATGCCCTGATTCCCGAAGCGGTTCAAGCCGCGGATCAGGCGGCCCCCCAGCAGGGGCACCGCATGACCCTCCCCCAGCTTCTGGTTTTCGGGATCATCATGGGATGGTACCTCTGCTACCACTTCAAGGACAAAATCCGGGCGCTGTTTACTAAAAAGCAGAGGCGTTGATCAGGATGCCGCCTTTCCATAAAGGCCGCGCACAAACACAATATACTTCCACATGTAGTGGAGCATCACCAGAAAGGCAAAAAGAAGCACAAACCCGGCATAGCGCCAGCCGATGATGTAGGCCATGACCGTGGGATAAATCGCGGCCGCCAGCAGGTTGGTCTCCAGATGGGGAATATCCAGGGTGCCGGATTTTCGGGAGATCAGGATGATGATGGGGGTCCAGAAACCGATTCCGGTCAGGGTCACCGCCAGAAGCATCCAGGCATGGGATACGTAAACCACGGCGAATATGGTTGTAAACCCGAAGAAAAAATCCGCCAGGGCGTCAAAGTTCGCGCCGTAGGTCACCTTTTTTTTGCTTCTTCGGGCAAAGTAGCCGTCTAACGTGTCGGTGACCGCCCCTGCGGCAAACAGATAATAGGCAATCAGCTTTTCATCATGCAGGACAAGCCAGATGATCACCGGAGTGATCGCAATCCTCAGGGAGGTCATGACATCCGCCATTCTCATGATCAATCCACCTTTCTTCGGGGCTTCATTCCGGGTTGCCCGGGCCCCTCATTTTTTTTGCCCTTGGACAGGCGCGCGATTTCTTCCTTGATACGGGTCGAAGACTGGTCCGGAAAATAAGGAATGACCACAACCCTTCCCTGGATCTCCTTCATGACCGCTCTTGCCTTTTCAATATCCTTCGGCGCATGGCTTGAGCTCTCCAGCAGGATGTCCGGCCTGATCCACCTGACGTTCTGCAAGGGCGAATAGGTCTCCTGAACCACCACGCCGTCCACATACCGGATGGATTCAGCCAGTTCCATCCGCTCTTCCAAAGACAGCACCGGCCTGGGCTTTTTCTCCATGACCGCGGCATCGGTGAGGATGCCGACAATCGACCTTCCGTCGGGTCCGGCCATGGCCTTGGCGTTTTTCATCATTCGAAGATGACCAGCGTGCAGGATATCCAAAACATAATATGAGTAAACGATGATCATGTGATCCTTTCTCAACGGACCGGCGTAACAGGCCGAGTCACAGCATCTTTATTATTGAATACCCTTACGGTTTTTTAAACCCACCCCTTGAAACGATCATGGCGGAGAGCATCACCAGAATGCTGATGGAAAGGCTTCGGGCAGGGGAGTTTATTCCCCCGATGGAAAAAGCAACCACCGTGATGGGCGCCAGGGCCACCAAAGACATCACCAGGATAACCCAGCGGGCATAGGGGTCCCCTTTGCTGAAGTACAACCGGATCATCATCACAAACCCGATACCCATGGATAGGGCGAGGGCGCCCACCACCTTCATGGTGGCCAGGCTGAGGGCGGCGGTTTTGGGGTCCAGCTCTTCAAAGGTCTTGCCCAAAAACCGCTCGTGATACGGCATGATCCTCGGGGTGAGTAAATAATAGACACCAAACAGAATGATATAGGCGGCAAACACATAAAGTATGCCGGCCGCGATCTTTACCCTTTTTTCCATGCTGATTCCCCCGCGTTTCGTTTGCAGGCCGGTTGGACCGGCCCAAAGGCGTGACGGACAACCGCGCCAATTCAGTTCTTTTTGCCTTATACAAAACCGCGCTCCAAGTCAACATTCTTTGTTCGGCGGTTTCGGGTATCCTTTACGCTTGACAAGGGGTTTTGTCAAATATAGGAAATGGACTCAAAAAAACCGGCGGAAAACCTCGCCGGAGGGAGGACGACCATGGCGATCAGCCTGGCACTGATTATTATCCTGGGTCTTGCAGCGGATTTTCTTTTTCGAAAGATGAAGCTTCCCGGTCTGGTGGGAATGCTTTTTGTCGGCATCCTCGCGGGCCCTTATGTTCTCGGCCTGATGCACCCGGCCATGATGGAGGTATCCGGGGATTTTCGCAAAATCGCTCTTATCGTCATCCTTCTTCGGGCCGGGTTTGAGCTGCATCGCGACACCCTAAACCGGGTGGGCCGGGCAGCGCTGACCATGAGCGCCGTGCCGGCGATGTTTGAGATTGTCGGCGTCATGCTGGTTGCGCCGAGACTGCTGCACATGAGTTACCTGGATGCGGCCATCCTGGGAACCATTCTGGGAGCGGTCTCCCCCGCAGTCGTGGTTCCGCTGATGATCGATTTCATGGACCGGGGCCGGGGAGTAAAAAAAGGGATTCCCACCCTGATTCTGGGCGCCTCTTCCGTGGACGATGTTTTTGTCCTCGTCATTTTTACCATCCTTCTGGGAATGCACGGCGGCGAAAAGATCAACCTGTGGCTGAAGCTTTCTGAAATCCCCATATCCATCGCGGCCGGCATACTAGCGGGGGTCATTCCCGGCTACCTGCTCTACTGGCTGTTTAAACGCTATGACTGGCGGCCGCCCAAGCGGACCATGATCGTAATGGGGGTCGCCATTTTTCTGACTTGGCTGGAGAAGGCTGTTGAAGGATGGGTCCCTGTGGCCAGCCTGCTTGGTGTGATGGCCATCGGGTTTATTATCCTTGAAAAATCAGAGCCCATCGCCCATATCATCTCCCAGAAGCTGAAAAAACTCTGGGTGTTCGCCGAGCTGCTGCTGTTTGTCCTGGTGGGCGCCCAGGTCAACATCCACGTGGCCTGGAAGGCTGGTCTCGCCGGAACACTCGTGATCCTGGCCGGCCTGATTTTCAGAAGCGTCGGCACCTACCTTTCCCTGATCGGAACCCCCTTCACCTTTAAGGAAAAACTCTTCTGCATCGTGGCCTATATCCCCAAGGCCACGGTCCAGGCGGCCATCGGCGCGGTTCCGCTTGCCGCGGGCCTGGCTTCCGGTGAAGTTATCCTGGCCGTGGCGGTCCTTTCCATCCTTCTTACCGCACCCATCGGCGCCCTCGGGATCATGGTCATGGGCGAAAAAATACTGGATCGCGGGGAAAAATCGGTCTATAAGTTTAAAGCGCTCAGGGAAAAACAGATGCTTCCCCGGGTGGGGGAACGGGTGCGAAGCAAGGTTCATGACACCATCTGGAAGGTCATCGAGGAAAAGGAGGACTGGCTCGAACTACCGAAGAAATCCGCAAAAACCGGGCAAGCCGGGCAGCTTATCCCCGCCATCTATATCCGCTACTGGAAGGAGGACGCCGGCCTGGCGCCGGGCAAGGGAAAAACCCTCACCTTCCGCTACAGCGAAAAAGACCCGCCCTTCAGCGCGCATTGGGAAAGCGTCTACGACTGGTAATTTGAATCCCGTTTGGTGCCGCGCCGCCCGGATCAAAGCGGACAGATGATTCATCCCCAACCCCAAGGGAGGAACGCCCATGAAAGAAAAAGACTTTGAAGTGCGCGTGATGAACTACTTTGCCGAAAACATCAACCTTCAGAAGTACTGGGATATCGCCAAGAGAAGCGCCAAGGAAATCTGCAACATGCGGTTTGGCGACATCATCTCCGGCGAGTTTGAAATCCCCTCGGATGAGGAGATGAAAAAAATCGTAAGCGATCATGTCCCCTATGAATTTGACGCGGAAGACTTCATGCACCACGGGCCTGTGGATTTTTCAGGGCTTGATGATAACATGATCAGTGAAGCCATCGCCAAGATCGAGTCGCTCTACAAAAGATTCCATGAGGCCCAGGCCCGGGCTGTCGCCAAGGCCGCGACCCATGCCGCCAAAAAACTGGCCGAAAACCTCAAGGCCGAGCTAAATCAGATCAAAAACAAGTACCTTTCGTAAAAACCGGCGGGTTTAAAAACCATCCTGCAGGTAAAAACAGACTGATGACATGGGCACAAATCCTTTGGCTTTCGATGAGCCTGGTATGTTTTATCGGTTGTAACGGCGATCCCCAAAAAGCCGGGAACAGGGTGGGCGGGCCCTGCGAATATACAGATATCTACGGCCAGGCGACGATTACAGAAATCCGAGAAGCGGACCCAAAGGCGTATAACTGCAAGGACGCCGTCGAGGTGATTTTTACGTTTACTCCGGACGACCCGCAGGCGAGGAATCATTACCGGTTTCCCGGCTGGCCTGATAACGGCCTGCGTTTCACCGTGGGCGCCGGCATGAACCCGCCCAAAACATGGGCGCAAAACAGGGGATTGTTGAAAGGGACGATGCACCGGTGCATTCGATCTGAAATCATCAGGGGGGCATGCACACCGGTGGTCTTCACCTTTCCGGATATCGACCTGGCAGGGTGGGAGGACTCCTGTTTTTAACGATCAACAGGGACCAGACA
This sequence comes from Desulfonema limicola, assembly GCA_020722245.1. Taxonomy (GTDB): domain Bacteria; phylum Desulfobacterota; class Desulfobacteria; order Desulfobacterales; family Desulfosalsimonadaceae; genus DYLE01. Next base: position 8,702 of record DYLE01000016.1, on the reverse strand, counting down.
GAGGAGAAGGTGATGTATTTTGATGAACCCGGAAAAAACAACACCGAGCAGACCTTAAGAGCGGCGTTTAAACGGGGGGTGGAGTTGGGATTAACCGAAGTGGTTCTGGCCTCCACCAAAGGGGATACCGCTTATACGGCCCTGAAAATATTTAAGGGCTTTAAAATCATAGCGGTGACCTATCATTGCGGGTTTCAAAAGCCTTTCAAGAAGGTCATGTCCGACAAGGTCAGGGAAGATTTGGAAAGCAAGAAGGTGCGGGTCATTTCCGCCACCCATGCCCTGTCCGGAGTGGAACGCTCCATCGCCAAAAAGTACACGGGAAGCTATCCGGTGCTGCTGGTGGCAGACACCCTGCGGTTGTTCGGACAGGGAACAAAGGTCGCTGTGGAGGTATCCATCATGGCCGCGGACGCCGGGGCGCTTTCGGGCCATGATATCCTCGCCATCGGAGGAAGCGGCAGAGGCGCGGATACCGCTCTGGTCCTGAAGCCGGCCAATCAGTGCGACTTCTTTGATATCCGCATTCGGGAAATCATCTGCAAACCCAGAACATTTTAAGGGCACAATAAGCCTGCTCAAACAGAATCCTCTGATGTTTGTTTTCCCCCTTTTGATACAAAGGGCACATCGCACATGTTGACACTCATTGATCTGGATATCAAAGCCCTGGGGTTTGAAAAATTTATCAGCAGCTGGCTCTACCAAAGCGAAAAAGGCGCTTTTGTCGTGGATCCGGGACCCGCATGCACCCTGAAGACCCTTCTTTCGGCCCTGAAGGCGCATCACATCACGCAGCTCGACTGGATCCTGCTGACCCATATCCATCTGGACCACGCCGGCGGGACCGGGGATTTGATCGAGCAATTCCCAAAAGCCCGGGTGGTCTGCCATGAGAAGGGATTCCCGCACCTTATCGATCCTGAAAGGCTGTGGCAGGCCTCCTTGAAGGTCCTGGGCCATGTGGCGCAAACCTATGGAAAGCCCAAGCCGGTGCCTGAAAAAAACCTCTTTCGCATGGATAGAATCCCCTTCGGCAGCGGCATCGAGATGGTGCCCACACCCGGGCATGCGGCCCATCACTTGTCCCCGGTGTTTGAAAACTGGATATTCTGCGGCGAACTTCTGGGGGTATTTCATGCCCTGGACAACGGATATTATCTCAGGCCGGCCACCCCTCCCCGGTTCATTCCGGAGGAGTATCTCTCCTCCATGGACCGGATTGCCCCCTATGCGGATCGCCAGGCCTGCTTCGCCCATTACGGCGTATTTCCCGACGGCCGGGAGATCCTCAGCGCCGCCCGGTCGCAGCTTGCGCTCTGGGTGGACCGGGTGAAATCGTATTCGGAAAATCCGAATATACAGGATATCATCAACGACCTGATTGAGCAGGATCATCTTTTTAACCGAATCAAAGACCTGCCCGGCACCCTGATGCAGCAGGAGATGTTTTTTGTAAAAAATTCGATTGAAGGAATACTGGACTTCGTGAGGCAGCAATCTCTAAAAAAGCCCAATCCCGGTGGGCGTGAGAATCTGCAAAACAGTCGAACCTTAAAAAACAGTGAGGGTGATGGATGATCGATCTGCTGCTTGCGTTCAACACCAAGGTAAACGGGATTGTCTGGGGATTTCCAATGATCGCCCTGCTCATCGGGGTGGGCCTTTTCATCAGCATTCGGACCCGATTCATTCAATTACTCAAATTCGGCGCCATGTGCCGGGAAACCTTTGGGAAAATTTTTAACGGAGGATCCCGGGCCGGAGGGGACGTCACCCCCTTTCAGGCCGTTGCAGTGGCCATGGGCGGTACGGTGGGGGTGGGGAATATCGCGGGCGTGGCCACAGCCATAGCGCTGGGCGGCCCCGGAGCGATATTTTGGATGTTCATGTCCGGCGTCATCGGCATGGCGACGAAATTCGCCGAGGTCACCCTGGGGGTTCACTACCGGGTTCGCGAACCCCAGGGCCCCATGATGGGCGGGGCCATGATGTATATCACCCGGGGCATGGGAAAACATTGGATGTGGCTGGCCATCCTGTTCAGCCTGTTCGGCGCCCTGGCCGCCTTCGGCATCGGCAATATGGTTCAGGCCCACGAGGTGGCGGCCGGCGCAGAGCAGTTCGGCATCCCCCGGTGGGTGTCCGGATTGGTGCTGGTGACGGCCGTCGGGCTGGTGACCGTCGGCGGCATCCGGCGCATCGCACAGGTCGCCATGGTCTTTGTGCCGTTCATGTGCGGGCTTTACATGCTCGGTGCGTTGACGGTGATTGCTTTGAACATCGCCAACCTTCCGGCGGTCCTCTCCCTGATTATTCAGGGCGCGTTTACACCGGTGGCCGCCACAGGCGGTTTTGCCGGGGCCGGGGTGATAATGGCCATCCGATACGGCATCGCGCGCGGCGTTTTCAGCAACGAGGCGGGCTTGGGTTCTGCGCCCATGGCGCATGCCACGGCCAAAACCGACCATCCCGTGCGCCAGGGCATGTGGGGCATCTTTGAGGTTTTCGTGGACACGATCGTGGTCTGCATGGCCACGGCCCTGGCCATTTTACTCACCGGCGCCTGGACCAGCGGGGAAAGCGGCGCCCAACTCACCATGCTGGCGTTCAGCCAGACCTTCGGCAACACCCTGGGGTTCGGCCTGGTGGTCTTGAGCATGATATTGACGGCGTACGATTCCATCCTGGCCTGGTGCTTTTACGGGGAAACCTGCTCTGCATTTATCTTTGGCCACGGTAAAATCATAAGAATGGCCTATCGCCTCATCTGGCTGCCGTTGACCCTGCTGGGCGCGGTGGGCGAACACAAGGCCATCTGGAACATCGCCGACACCTTAAACGGCCTGATGGCGATTCCCAACCTGATTGCCCTGGTGGCATTAAGCGGGGTCGTGGCGACCCTGACAAGGGGGTTTTTCTCAAATCAACCCTATACGCCCCCAAAGGAGCAGTGACCGCTGATCGAGAATGCTTGCGTGTCGCTTCGCCGCCTGAGAGGAAGGTTCAGGCAAACCTTCAAAATTTTAAAAACCAAAAAATCCTTATGATAAGGCCCAGAAGGAAGGCATGTCCCTGACCCGACCGGAAAAAAGCTGGATCCTCTACGATGTGGCCAACTCGGCCTTTGTGCTCACCGTCACCACCACCTTCATGCCGATTTTTTTCAAAACCCATGCGGCCCGGGATATTGCTCCGGACATGGCCACCGCCTACTGGGGGTTTACCGTGGCCGTGGTCTCCTCCATCGTGGCCCTGTCCGCACCGATTCTGGGCACCCTGGCCGACTTTCAAGGCAACAAAAAACGGTTCCTGGCCGCAGCCGTGGCCATGGGCGTTCTGGCGACCCTGATGCTGCCGCTCATTCGTCCCGGCCAGTGGTTGCTCTGCCTGGTATTATACGGCCTTGCCGGGGTCGGGTTCGCTGGCGCCAATATTTTCTATGACGCCTTTCTGGTGGACGTAACCACACATGAGCGAATGGACAGGATTTCAGCCTATGGCTTTGGATGGGGGTATATCGGCAGCGTCATTCCCTTTCTGGCCTCGGTGGCTGTGCTTTTTCTGGCCAAAAACCTGGCCGGCGCCGAGGGGTTTCCGGCCGAAGGCTTTGCTGTTGCCTTTTTGCTGACCGCGGCCTGGTGGGGGGTGTTTTCCATACCGATACTTAAAAACGTCCGGCAGACCCACTTTGCCCCGGCCCCGGCCCGGCCGCTGCGCGACGCCCTGGCCACGCTATTGCAATCGATAAAGGAGATCCGTCTCTATAAAAACATCGCCCTGTTTCTGCTGGCCTATTTTTTCTACATCGACGGGGTTTACACCATTATCAATATGGCCCTGGCCTACGGCCTGGACCAGAAGCTGGATCAGACTGTTTTAATCGCCGTGGTCCTGTTGATCCAGGTCCTGGGCTGGCCCTGCGCCATCCTGTTCGGGCTGATGGCCGAGCGGATTTCCGCCAAAGCCATGATCCTGGCCGGCATCCTTGTTTACTGCCTGCTCACCTTTGTGGGGTATCTGCTGCCGGCCATTGAGGACCCCGGGCCCAAGGTGGTCATCTTTTTCGGCATGGGGTTTTTGATCGCCCTGGCCCAGGGGGGTATTCAGTCCCTGAGCCGCTCCTTCTTCGGCAAGATGATCCCCAGGGCCCGGGCCGGAGAGTTCTTCGGGTTCTATAATATCCTGGGGAAATTTGCGGCCATCATCGGCCCGGGGCTGATGGCAACAGCCACCCTGCTGACCAGATCCTCACGCTACGGCGTGCTGTCGATTCTGGGGCTGTTTATCGCGGGCGGCATTTTGCTCTGCCTTGTCAAAAATCCGGAAGGCCGATAGCTTCCCGACTTACGCCTTGAGCCCCATGACGCCTCGGGCTGCGGCCAGCAGCTTGCCGGTCCGGCTTTTTTTGCCGGCCATAAGGGTGTCGTACAACTCCTCGGTGTTTCTCGGAGGAACGGTTTCCACCTCTTTTTTCACCAGCCGAAGCGCTTGAGTCTTGCAGGTGGTCACGCACAGGCCGCAGCCGATGCATTTATGAAGATCCAAAACCGCCTTTTTATCGTCAAGGGTGATGGCCCCCATCTGGCAGCGTTTGACGCATTTGCCGCAGCCATTGCACAATTCGCTGTCAATCGCCGCGTGAAAATTGCTGGCCGCAAAATCAGCGGGCTTCGGCATGATCCGCATCATCTCCAGGATACCGCAGCAGCAGCCGCAGCAGGCGCAGATAAACTGGGGCTCCTGCTCGTTGGAGGGCTGAAGCACCAGACCCTCTTTCTCAGACTGATCCAGTATTTCAAAGGCCTCCTCCTTGGTGATGGCGCGGCCCCAGCCGTGACGCGTGTAGGTATCGTGAAAATCCCGAAACCCCAGGCAGACCTCCCGCCGGTCCGTGACCTTGCAGGGCTCCCCCAGCAGGTCCTTGGCCTTGCGGCAGATGCATTCGGCCACGGCGATCCGCTTTTCCGTTCTTTCAATCAATGACCGGATTTCATCATAGGTGGCGATATTGTTCTCCGGAATCACGCTTTTTTCCACCGGGATCACCCGCATCTGGGGGACCGCGGAGGTCAGGTATTCAATCCCGTAGATCAGGGTGGCGTACTCCCGGGTGTCCAAGTAAAACCCGGCGTCCAGACGGCTGAGCTGCATTTCATACATGCCGATGACAAACGGCATCAGGGCGTAGTGTGTCTCCCCGTCAACCTCCTTGGCAAAAATGCTTCCCTTGCTCTCCATGGATGAGAGCAGGTTCTCCACCCGCTCTCGGGTTATGCCCAGGCTGCCGGCCTTTTTGAAAATCGTATCCGCCGATTCAAGGTGGTAGTCCATAAACAGCGCCAGCCGGGCTTCGTCAATGCTGAACAAACGCTTGAGCAGCCGCCGCTCCACACCCGAAACGGTTGCCGGAAATCCCACCGGAAGGGTTTTATCCAGATGCTTTTGCAGGGCTTTATAATACTTATCCCACTGCCGCAGCCCCACCAGGTTGTTTTTTAAGGTCAAAGCCGCCTTTTTCATAAAGCCTCCTGTTCGCGGGTAAAATCAACCGCCTTCAATCAAACCGATACTTTTTAGAATACAGCAACCCCCACATGTTGTAAACAGGAAACCCCGGCCCTATCCCACGGCCCGTAGGCTTAAAGCGGCCCTCAGGAAAGCCCAACTAGGGGCAGCAGGAAATACAGACAACCCCAGATCATCACCCCGCCCAGGATGTCGAAAAATATGCCTGCCCGAAGCATGGCGGTTATCGGAACCAGGCCCGAACCATAGACAATGGCGTTCGGCGGGGTGGAAACCGGCATCATAAACCCCCAGCTTGCGCCAAGGGTGGCTCCGATGGCCGGGGGAACCGGATTGACGCCCGCGGCCTGGGCAAGGGCGATCATGACCGGAATGACCATGTTGGCCGACGCGGTGTTGGATGAGGTCTCGCTGACAAAAATTGCAATAAATATCGCGCTGAAGGTAATGCCCCACATCGAGGTTGCGCCGGTGATTCTCAGAAGGTTCGTGCCGACCACCTCGGCAAGCTTGGTCTCAAACATCAGGGAACCCAGGGTGATGCCTCCGCCGAAAAGCAGCAACGTGCCCCAGTCGATCTGCGTCGCCTGCCGCCAGGAGAGGGTGAAAGTCCGCGACTTCCAGTCAACGGGAAGCAAAAAAAGCAAGGACGCGCCGATCAAGGCGGCAACGCCTTCGGGCATCATTTTGCTGTATGAAACGGCTATCGAGGAGGTGTTTCCATATAAAACGGCCAGGAACCCGGGAATCAGCCAAAGGGTGACGGTGACAAGAAAGCAGATCAGCGCGTTTTTCTGCCCGCGCGTCCATTTGCCCAGCTTTGCGCGCTGCTCGGCCACAAACGCCCTCCCCCCTTCAATAGAAGCGACTTCCGGCTTATGAAGTAAATAGATCAACAGGCACAACAGGATAAAGAGCAACAAAAGAAGCGGAAGCGCAAAGCTCATCCAATGAAAAAAAGCGATCCTCACGCCGCAAAACCTTTCGATCATCGCAATACCGATCAGGTTCGGCGGGGTCCCCACGGGTGTCGCGATTCCGCCGGCCGAGGCCGCATAGGCCGTCATCAGCATCATTCCGGTTCCAAAACGCATCTTCCGGGGATCCATCTGTTTTCCGGTATTTTTAAAACAGATATCCGCCAGCGCGCAGACAATGCCCAGGGCGATGGGAAACATCATGGCGGTGGCCGCGGTGTTGCTGATCCACATCGACAGGAAAGCGCAGATAAACCCGAAGGTAAAAAGGATGCGGCTTGAGCTGTCGCCCACACTCCGAATGGACATGATGCCGTAGGCAAATCGTTTGTCCAGGCCGTGAATCGCCATTGCCTCGGCCAGCATGAAGCTGCCGAGAAAAAGATAGATGATCGGATCCGCATAGGGCGCAAAAACGGTTTTGGCATCGGCCACACCGAAAACCACGCACAGCACAGAGCCAAACAGCGCGGTCATGGCCAGGGGAATGGGTTCGCAGACCCACCAGACCACGGTCCAGCTCAGGACCGCCGCAAGGATGTGCGCCTTGGGACTAAGTGAAGGCAGATCCATAAGATACACGGCCAAGGCCAGAGCCGGCGCAAGAAACAGGCCCACGGCCTTGCGCCATTTTTCAACCCCCCCTTCTTTTTCAGAGGGCGCTTCGTTTATTCCCTCAGACTGCGACGCCTCAAGCATGGTTTTTTTAATCCCCTTTAATTACCCATTTTTGAGATCATAGCCTAATTTGGCCATCGAGAGATACCAAAAACTAATTTAGCAACAAAGGAAGGAAATTAAAAAGGAAATTCAGAAAGCCAAAGGAAGTCGTCTTATCTTCATCGGCTTAAATGGAACGAGCCGAAAAATTCGGGTTCAGCTTTGAGTCAAAAACTGGTATAAACCTACCTGCACGGGAACCGGAAAAATGTTTAAAAATAACACCTCAAATCGATTAAGCATGACGAGAGCATGAACTGGTATCAAATCCCCATCGAGGAAGTCTTAAAAAACCTGAACGCCTCCCTCGAGGGCTTAAGCGATGCTGAGGCCCAAACCCGCCTTTTAACCTACGGCCCCAACAAGCTGGCCGAGCAGGAGAAGATCAGCAGGCTCAAAATCCTGGCCCACCAGTTCGCCAGCCCGCTGATCTATATCCTTCTGATATCGGCCGGGGTCACCTTTTTTCTTGCGGAGTACACCGACACCGCCGTTATTTTGTTTGTGGTGCTGATCAATGCCATGATCGGCTATGTGCAGGAGTACAAGGCCGAACGAAGCGTCAGGGCGTTAAAGCAGATGGTGGTGCCCAAAGCCAGGGTGGTCCGGGAGGGCAAGGAGAAGGAGATAAACAGCGAAGACCTGATTCCCGGCGATGTGGTGCTTCTCGCATCTGGCGCCAAGGTGCCTGCGGATATCAGGCTTTTTCAAACCCATGAGCTTAGGGTGGAAGAGGCCATGCTGACCGGCGAATCCGTCCCCTCGGAGAAAAAGGCCTCGTTCCTCGCAAATGAAAACCTGTCTCCCGGCGATCAGATCAACATGGCGTTTATGGGGACCATCGTGGTCAACGGAAGGGCAACGGGTGTGGTGGTCCATACCGGAGCGAAAACCATCCTGGGAACCATTGCAGAGGATTTAAAGGAAGCGCCGCCAGCCACAGCCCCCATCGAAGAGAAGATCAACCGGTTTTCAAAACGCATCGGCCTGATGGTGCTTGCCGCGGCCGGAGGTGTTTTTCTTCTGGGCATTCTCACCGGAGAAACCATTCGAAACATGTTCATGACCGGCGTATCCACGGCGGTCGCGGCCATCCCCGAGGGGCTTCCCATCGTGGTGACCCTCGCCATGGCCGCCGGCGTGGCGAGAATGGCCAAACGAAACGCCATCATCCGCAACCTTCCCACCGTTGAAACCCTGGGAAGCACCACCGTTATCTGTTCGGATAAAACCGGCACCCTGACCAAAAACGAAATGACGGTCCAACTGGTCTATGACGGCGCGCACACCTACGAACTTACGGGCGGCGGCTATGACCCCAAGGGCGAAATCCTTCACGATAAAATGCCGGTGGAGCCCCATGAACTCGCCTCCCTGGTCGATGTTTTCCGCATCGGGTTGCTCTGCAATGAATCCAATGTCTATGAGGATAAAGGGGAGTTCAAGGTCGACGGCGACCCCACGGAAGGCGCATTG
>DYLE01000224.1 GCA_020722245.1 Desulfonema limicola | reverse complement strand
ACAGTATAAACTTATAACTATTTATGTCAACTTATTTATTGGTTTTCATATAGCTGCAGATCAACCTGGATCTGAAGCGATGATAGACCGCTTGAATGTAATTGCCGGCCCAGGCCGGCAGGCTGTCCATGCTACGGCATGCCTTAAGCGCTCCATTGCCGGATGCGATTTGGATCACCCTGGCCAGATAATCGCCCGCAGGGGTCGGCTGATCCGGTGCATCCAGGGCATCTCCTTTTGTGACCAAAAAAGAGCGATCCCTTTTCCGGCCTTTTTTCCGGTCAAACCCGATCAGGCGGTGGAGAATCATCGCGTTTCCATGGGATCGGCACAGAATAAGATCACCGATCCGCAATTTTTCCAAAGGCTCCCTGCGAAGGGTGACGATCGATCCGGCTTTAAGAAAAGGCCTCATGCTCTCGCCGGTCACCCGCAGCCGGACATCGGTTTTGGCGTTTAGGATATCCGATATAAGCTGGATTTTCTCGGCACCGAGCCGTGAATCCGAAAACACCCATTGGCCGGCTGACTTATGATCCATGGATGAATCCCTTCAGGAAATTCACCACCCGGCCATCCGGCGTAAAAGTCAGCTGGTACACGGGGATGCTCCTCAACAGATCATCGCAAAACGCCGTGATCTGTTCAACCATCCTTGAATCATACCAGGGTATGGACATGACCGGCAGTATGCGGGAAACCGCTTCGGACGGCATCAATCTCCTGACGGCTAAGGGGCTTCCCTGTGTGATAAAAAAAATCCCCTGAAGCGGCGCCGAATCGTTGACCGCAAAACCAGCTTCCCCGGGCCAAGGGGTACCGTAGATTCTAAACTGTTCATCTATCTTTCGCACGATTATCCGATCATCGCTTAGAAAATCCCCCTCACATGCGTTTGCCATGAGCCTGGCGAGGGTTGTTTTTCCTGCGCCGGATTTGCCGGGAAAAATCCATCCCCCCTGACTGCTCTTCCATCCTGCGGCATGGACAATAACCCCCCGATGATCCCCAAGCAGATGCATCATCAGAATCTGATCCAGCGGATAGGAGAGCGGGTGAATGAGCAACTCCCCGGTGGAGGCATCCATCATTTGAGGACCGCAAAATAGGGTGGCGCTGTTTTCAAGTCCCGGCAGCCGGGCGATCCATAGGGGATCAGTGCAGGAGGGGATTTCATGGGCGACATAAGACTCGTCCGGACAGCCATAGACCCCCCATCCGCAAGGGATTCCAAATGTTTTTGGCAACAGTTTAATGTCAGGGGGTGAGGCCGCGGTGATGACGACGTCAACGCAGGGACTCGCCGAACACATCGGGCGGTCCGATAAAAACTGCCGATAGGCAGGGGGGGCGGTGTCGGGCTTCGGGAGTAGAAGGGCACCGGTTAAAATATTAAACTGAATATCGGCAATACACAAAGCGTCGTTATGGTCCATGCGCGGCAGCATCATTTTATGACCCTTGGCCGTAACATCTGCGGGGAAAAAGACAGGTCCCGAACACCTGCGTATTTCCTTGAGCCTTGGTCGTGGTATTGTTGGTTTTGCAACCCACCGCCAGCACCTCATCGGCGTTTAGCTCAATGATACGGACCTGCGGTTTTTCGTATGGCTTCCGGGGTATATCGGTTTTCTTTTTTGTCATCATAACCTCCCTGATTCCGGGTCCCTGCCAGGGCCCGGTGCATGTGTTGAGTCATCTCGCAAAGGTATGGTGAAACCTGGGCTTCCGATCCGGTCTCGAGTCTGAAAAACGCAGGGCAGAAACCGCAGTAGGCCCGTTTTTCACAATTCCGGCATTTAAAATCTTTGGGGGTTTTTTTCTCCCAAATTTTAGGAATGGCGGTTTGCCAGCCGTGGCGAAAACTTCCGTTTCGAAGATCATATCCGATATCGGTTACCAAAAGGCAGGGCTGCAAAACGCCCCAGGGATCGATGTGAAAGTTATTCAACCCGGCGCTGCACTCATATAAATTTTCAGAGAGCGTGACGCCCTTCATTCTATCGGCAAAATTCAGCCAGGACTTCCTGTTTTTTTCGGAGGCAAGCTCCATTTCCACGGCTTCCGACGGATGGACCCGAAACCCCAGGGGCCGTTTATCACCGTTTAAGCAGGGAAAGATCGCGGGATCAAAACGGAATCTTACCCCCAGGTCATCGGCCATGCGCTGCATCAAAAACACCTCATGGCGGTTTTGTATCATCAATATGGTTTTTAATTCAAACGGGATGTTGTTTTTTTGAAGCCTGTGAATGGCTTGGATGCATTTTTCAAATTCACCGGACCGTTGCGTTATGGTTTGATAGGTGCCTGGCGTCGCACCATAGATGCTTATTTCAACCCGATAGGGCGGATACTCGCGAAAAACCTTTATAATATCATCCGATATCCGGGTTCCGTTGCTGAAAACCGTAACGATCATTCCGGCCTTTCGGGCATGGCGGTAGATTTCCACAAAGTCCTTTCGGATCATCGGCTCTCCGCCGGTAAACAACAGAAACAAACACCCTTGATCAACGACTTCGTCGATGATCCGTTTCCATGTCCGGGTATCCATCTCCTGTTTTGTCAACCTCAGGTCTTGTCGGGTATCCCCGAGGTAACAATGGACGCAGGAGAGATTGCACCTTCGGGTGATTTCAATGCTTCCGGACAACGGCACGCGAAGGTTCTCGGTTTTCAGCGCAAACTCAAGAAGAAATGTTTGTGTTTCAGGGGGTTGTTTTAAGGTGCAGTTCATTCACGAATGTCCGTAATCAGTCGAAAGCCGGCCAGTGAATGGATGAGTTCCGAGATATCCGCGCCGGCTGTTGCTTCATCCACATCAAATGTTTGAGTGATGTCCATCCGTATATCCTTCAAGGGCCGAACCCCGTCTAAGCGTTCCCAGATGAATGCCGCCACCGGTGTGAGGGAGAAAATCCGCTGCATGTCGGCCAAATTCCCGTAAATCGGCACCAGGATGGTTTCATCGGCTATTTTTCGGGTGACGATGTTGTTTTTATGATCATACACACGGTCCCAGAAATCATCGGCCAAGGGTTTGGAACTCATGTTTCATCAGCCTCCTGGTTAGGCATCACTGGGATGGCATCAGCGCCAGCGCCGGATCACCCAAAATACCGTATATTCTGACCATGAAAGGATTTTGTGAAGTCATCTGGTAGCGCTCGATGGCTCGAAGCACCGCGTCTCCCAGCACCGGCTTGTTTTCCGTAAACATGGCATAGAAGAGCTCTTTGTTCATCTGAACCGCATCCGCGTTTACGGAGAGCCCGGTGGGGGACCATGCCGCCACAAAGCCGCTGTCCGACTGTCTCACCAGCACCTCGCTGAATGAATCCCAGCCCGGTATGG
>DYLE01000223.1 GCA_020722245.1 Desulfonema limicola | reverse complement strand
CCCCTTTTAAGGCCGCCACGGCAACCGCCGGCGCGGTGTTTCTTCCCGCCGGTTCCAGAAAGATCCCCGCCGGCGCAACTCCGATCTCGTGGAGCTGTTGGACCACCTACCACCGGTATTGTCCGTTGCAGATGATAACCGGCGCATCCAGGCCGTTAAAGCCTTCAAGCCGCAACACGGTCTGCTGCAGCATGGAGTGTTCACCGGTGAGCTTCAACAGCTGTTTCGGCTGTCCTTCACGGGAAAGCGGCCACAGACGCGTCCCTGAGCCGCCGGCCAAAATCACGGGTAGGATCACATCCCTCTCCTTTTTCCATGTTGATAGGAGGACACCCCTTCCGGAAGACCCAGGATCGGCTTTCCCTCAAAGGGAAGGCAGACCCCCACCTGAAATGCATCGGGCAGATCCGCTCGGATCGCCTCAAATAATTCGGGCTTGCAGGCAAACAGCAGCTCATAGTCCTCGCCGCCGGATAGGATCATCTGCTCCGGCTGCTGCCGATGTTCCCGACAGTAGGCCGCAAGCCGGGAATCCGTAACAAAGGTATCCGGGGTCATGTAAATGGAAACCTTTGAGGCGGCGGCGATATGGGCCGCGTCCCCGCAAAGCCCGTCGGAGATGTCCATGACGCATGACACCCGGTTTCGCGCAAGAATTTCTGCCGCGTCGAACCGGGCGCGCGGCGCCTTGAATTTTTCAATCAGCTCGGGAAACCGGCTGTCACGGGCCATCAGGCATTCCAGGCCTGCCCTGGCCAGGCCCAGGGGACCGGTCGCATACAACCTGTCTTGGGGACGGGCCGCAGACCGGAGCGGAAACAGGTCAGGCATCCCCTCACCCAGGGCAAACAGGTCAACGGCGAACTCGGATCCGGACGAAACATTTCCGCCGCCGAGAAGGGCCTGATGCCGGTTCAGGGCGATGCGGATCCCCCGGCACACGGATTCCACCGCCTCGGAGGACATGTAAACCGGGATCGACAAATTGACCAAAAGAAGCTTCGGGACGGCATAGGAGGCCGCCAGATCTGAAAAGGTGATCTCCACCGCCTTTTGCCCCAGCTCCTCTGCGGTCATCCAGTCAAACCGGAAATGAACATTTTCCCGCTGGGCGTCCGTGGTGATAACGGGGTTGCGAAGCGACCTCAGCAGGGCCGCGTCATCCCCGGCGGGTATCCTCAGGATCGAGCCCGGCCCCGTGGCATCCCCATAAACCTTAAGCATCCGGTCGATCAGGCCGAATTCATCATGCCAGGGTTCCAGAATCTTCCGGGAAGGACACCCGCAGGCCTCTCCGAAATCCTTTGCCCTGGCCGATGGGGCTTTTGACCGGGTGATGCTGCTGATCACCGCAGCCCCTGCGGCGCCCTGGGCCAGGCAGTCCTTCACCCGGGCAGCGTCGATGCCGCCGATGGCGACCACCGGAAGGGCGGAGAGATCGCAGACCGCCTTTAATCCGGATAGCCCGATCACCGGCTTGGCATCGGCCTTGGTGGAGGTGGAAAAAACCGGGCCGCACCCGATGTAGCCGCACCCGGACAGGTCCGTGGACTCAAGCTCGGCCGGGGTGGAGACCGAACGGCCGATAACAGCATCCGGGCCGAGGATTTGGCGGGCCAGGAAGGGAGCGGCATCGGTCTGCCCCAGATGCACCCCGTCCGCCCCAAGCGCCCGGGCCAGAAGGATGTCGTCGTTTACGATAAACAAAACACCATGGGTCCGGCAGAGGGTTGCGATCCTTTCCGCTTCCTTGAAATCGGGCACCGAAAAGGATTTGTTCCGGTACTGGACAGCCGTGGCGCCGGCCGCAACAGCGGTTTGGACCTGTTCGGCCGGGGAAAACCCCGGAGACGCATCGTCGGTGATGAAATAAAACCGAAGCCGTTCTTTCAGACCCAGCGGGTTCATTGCGCATCCAGCAAACAACCGTCAGTTAAAAACCGCCATCCATTCGGAAAACCGCCGCACCTTGTCGGAGCCGTATTTTTCAAGGTTTTTTAAAACCTCCTCCACCGGTTCCTCTTTGGCCTCTTCGCCTGACTTTTTTGAAAAAAATTTATCCGCATAGCAGATGATCCGCTCCTCCAGGCTGACCGGCAGAACATCGCGCGCCGGCAGGGGAAGGCCGGCTGTTTGAATGTCCTTTGCAGTTAAGCCCACGCCCACATGCCGCTCGCAAACCCGGGCATGGGGCCCAAGCCCTCGGGCGTCTAGAAGCCGGCTGCCCAGGTATCCGTGGCAGACATAAGGGTACACCCCCATGCAGCCGATGGAAGGGGCGTAGGTTAAAAAGACGCCGATGTCATGGAGCATGGCCGCCTCCTCGATGAACCGGAGATCCGGTTTCATAACGGAAACCCGTCGCGCGATCGCCAATGCTTTTTGCGTCACGGCGCCGGCGTGCGCCAGAAGCAACCCGTGGATTCCGGAGCCGGGCCGGTAAAAGGCGTTGATGATTTCGATGGGGTTTACGCGCATCGCAAAAATGCGTCAGTGACGCCCGGAAAGCAGAACACCCTTGATAAACGGATCCAGGTCCCCGTCCAAGACCTTTTCCACGTTTCCGATCTCCAGGTTGATGCGATGGTCCTTGACCATCTGATACGGATGAAGCACGTAAGAACGGATCTGATTTCCCCAGGCGATCTCATCCTTGCTGTCATGCATGGCCTGCATCTTTTCCCGCTGTTTCTCCTTTTCCATCTGGTAGAGCCGGGCGGTCAGCACCTTCATGGCCAGTTCCCGGTTTCTAATTTGGGATTTCTCCTGCTGGCAATGCACCACGATTCCGGTAGGAAAATGGGTGATGCGGACCGCGCTGCTGGTCTTGTTCACGTGCTGCCCGCCCGCGCCGCTGGCCCTGAAGGTGTCGATGCGAAGATCCTTTTCATCGATATCGATCTTTATGTCGTCGTCGAGCTCCGGATACACAAACACCGAGGCAAAGGAGGTGTGCCGCTTGCCGTTCGCATTAAACGGGGAGATGCGCACCAGCCGATGAACCCCGGTCTCGGTTTTCAGATAACCGAAGGCATAATCCCCGGCTGCGGAAAAGGTCACGCTTTTGATCCCGGCCTCGTCCCCCTCCTGCAGATCAATCAAGCTCAGCTTAAACCCCTTCTCCTCCACCCAGCGGGAATACATGCGAAACAGCATCCCCGCCCAGTCCTGGGCCTCGGTTCCACCGGCCCCGGCGTTGATGGACATGATGGCGTTTCTGGAATCATCCTCTCCGTTGAGCATCAGCTCCAGGGAAAAATCAGCAAGCCGCTTTTCAATCCCTTCCGCCTGGCGGGAGGCCTCCTGCCGGGCGGTTTCGTCGCCTTCTTCCGTCCCCAGGTCGAACAGCACCTCGCAGTCCTCGACATCCTTGTAGAGGCCCTTCCATCTTTCGATCATACCGGAAATCAGGGCTCTTTCCT
>DYLE01000222.1 GCA_020722245.1 Desulfonema limicola | reverse complement strand
GAACGGTTTTGCCAAGCCCCATATCATCGGCCAGACACGCCCCGAAATTTAGGGTATGAAGATAATACAGCCAGTTCAGCCCCTGCTGCTGATACGGCCGGAGTTGGGCTATAAAGTCATCTCCGGGCGTAACCGGCGCAATCTCCGCGGGCTGATGCAGCTTTTGAATGACCGAGGCCAGCCATTGACCATTGGAGATCTGCGTTGCTTGCTCAAGCTCTTTAAAAAATGTTTCGGGATGCAGCTGAAGCCTCATGGCTTCTTTGAGCGTAAGCCCTCCGGACATGAACTTTTTAGCGTTCCGGTAGGCGTCCAAGACCTGTTTGAGCTTTTCAGGATCGACTTCAACCCATTTGTTTTTGATAAACGCCAGACCTTCGGCTTGATCCAGCAGCCGGATGGCCTCTTCTTCGGAAATCTCCATATCCCCCAGAAGCAGGCGTGCGTCAAACGACAGGATCGCGTCCATTCCCACATAGGACGGCGCCTTGTCTCCAACATGGATGTTGAGCTTAACCCCCGTCCCGGTTGCTTTCCACCAGTTGGGGATTCGGCACAGAACGCCGGAATCCTCATATATCGGCACTTCTTTTAAAAAAGTGAACGCCTCCTTGGCCGTCCATGCCAGGGGATGAAAAAGTTCGCCGCTTTCAATCAGCTCGGCGATCAACGCGCTTTTTCCGGCCGCCGAATACACCGTCGCCAAAAGTTCCAGCAGCTTCTGATTATCCTGTCCGTATTCTTCAAGGGCGTATTTCAGCGGCAGATGCTTGGATTTGCCGTCTTTGTCGAGGCGGGTGGAATAGGTGGCCAAAAAGGCAAACGGCAGTTTATTATCCTTGCTTTCCACCAGATGGAAAAACACCCGGCCCACCAGATGGACATTCGGCGTGTATTCCCGAATAAACGCTTCTACGGTTCCTGCATAGGATTTAACGGCGATGGAAAAGGCCTGGTTTAAACGCGTCCATGCCGATTCCAGTATCTCCATGTTCAGATACTCGGCACCGGTCATGGGCGGCGCAGATTCAAGGACCTGGTTCAACGCCTCCTCATCGGGTTCAATCCGGACCCTGTGGCGAAGGGTTTCCAGGTCGGGCGTCCGGCTGAGTTGACGGGCGAAGGCTCCGGCAAAGTTTCGCCAATAATTCACAGAAGGAGAAAGGGGGATATGCGGATCTGAAAAGGCTGCAAACAACAGCCAGGAATCCTTATCCGAATTGTATCGTCTAAAAATTTCCCTCTGCAGCAGCTGGGTGGTTTTTGAAACGGGCTCCGCCGTCTCGCTCCATTCCAGATTCAATGCCCCGTCCGGCATGACAATGGCGTGAAGTTCCTGATTCATGGCTCCGGTTATCTAACACGATATTTAAAAAAAATAAAATCAAATGACGCCCCCACAAAACGCAGGGATTATCGCTTGAGCACGTATTGATCTGAATTTAACAGGGCGTTCTAAGTCCGCCGCCGCTGGCATCCGGGTCTGCGACAAAAAAGTAGGTAAAAAATGTGTAAGTAGTTGACAGGGTTGAATTGTTCCCCTATAATCTGTATGCAATATAAGCAAACAGGCTATAGGAGGGTAGCCATGAAAGAGACAATCATCAACCTGGAGAAGAAACGAGCGGACTTATACAAGAAATTGCAGGAGGTAGGAGATTTTAGGCGGGGGAGCATTTCCGTTGTGTACCGTAAATGCGGAAAGAAGAACTGCGCCTGCGCAAAAGAAGGGCATCCCGGGCATGGTCCGGTCCATTTATGGAATACGACGATCAAAGGGAAGAGCTATGCCAAGAGTTTAAAACTTGGTCCGGAACTTCAGAAGTATCTGGATGAGATCGAGAGCCACAAGAAATTTGTAAAGCTTTGTGAGGAGATTGTGGTGGTAAACGAGCGTATATGCGATTTGCGGCCGGTGCCCGAGGTGAAAGATGATCAAGAGATGGCCGAGCTTAAAAAAAAATTGCAGAAACTGTTCATCAGGAAGTACAAAACGAAATAGAACGGATTATGGGCCGGTATTTGGCCGAGAAGGCGGCAACCGGTTCTTTTGATCTAGAATCGTTTGAAATGAGCATTCGTTCTTCGATGCATCATATCGGCTGCGGGCTGCTGGAGCAGATTATCAATGCGGATGGCGGTGGTTATCAGGGAAGCAGCATTGTTGCTGGAGATGGGCGTCGGCATGAATTTGTCGAGTACCGGGATAAAAAATTGCTGACCGTATTGGGTCCGGTATCCGTCAGGCGGGCTTACTATTATGATAAGGAGAGTCGTTCCGGTTTTTGTCCGAAAGACCGTGCCCTTGATGTTGAGGGTACGCCCTACAGCGCCGGGGTGCGTCGGATCATGAGCAGGATCGGCGCCTGTCGGCCATTTGGACTTGGCCAGGAGGATTTGTATGAGCTGGCGGGCATTCATGTGGAAGCCAAAGCAATCGAGCGCGTATCTCGGATGGTCGGCGACCAGCTGGAGTCGTTTCATGCCGGTGAGGCGAAGGCGGCATTGTCGGACGATATGACTTTTTCATCACCGATTCCTCGGATGTATATATGCATGGACGGAACCGGCGTGCCGGTAGTGAAGAGAGAGACCGTAGGCAGAAAGGGAAAGGGTGAAGACGGTCAGTCAAAGACGCGTGAAGTTAAGCTGGGATGCGTATTTACCCAGACGGGGGTTGATCGGGATGGATATCCCGTGCGCGACGAGGGGTCCACCAGTTATGTGGGGGCGATAGAGCCGGCGGAGGTTTTTGGCCGGCGGATATATGCAGAGGCGATGCGGCGCGGTCTGGGCAGCGCCGGGGAGGTTTGTGTTGTCGGCGATGGCGCTGCCTGGATCTGGAATCTTGCGGATGAGCAGTTTTATGGAGCCACCCAGATCATCGATCTCTATCATGCGCGGGAGCATTATTGGAACGTAGCCAGAACCTGCTTCGGACAGGATAAGGAAAAGCTGCGCCAATGGACGGAGGCGCGTAAACAGGAACTGGATGAGGGTCGGCCGGAGGATGTCATTGCGGCGATTATCCATTGTTCTTCTTTGTCGGGAAGCGACCCGGCGCTCTGTGAAAAGGAAGCCGGTTATTTTGAGAGAAACAAAGAACGGATGCGGTATGCGGACTTTCGATTGCGGGGGTTATTCGTAGGTTCCGGCGTCCTGGAAGCGGGCTGCCGGACAGTGGTTGAGCAGCGACTGAAGCAATCGGGCATGCACTGGACGGTACAGGGCGCGAACAGTATCATCGCCTTGCGATGCAGTATCTTGAGCAACCGCTGGGCAGATTTTTGGGAATACCGGGCGGCGGCATGAACATAGTACCCATAAATTTGTCGCACACCCATCACCCCCTCAAACAAAAACCGCTGATTCCAGATATACTTGATCAGGGGTAACATTTTAGATAATATGCCCTAAATCCGCGATTGGCGGGAATTTTTGGTGAAAAATGATTGAAAAACCTCGTTGAT
>DYLE01000221.1 GCA_020722245.1 Desulfonema limicola | reverse complement strand
TGGAGGAACCGAAAATGTCTCAAATATGTTTTTCAAAGAGCGAAATGAAAGTTTTTAATAACTTGTTTATAACTATGACACCAATCTGCACATGACCGGTGCTTGATGCCGCAGGGGATGTGCGGGTGACTTTTCAACGCCACGCCGAAAAATGGTTAGAAGTATGCTGGATTTCTCTTTGAAATCTAAATTGTTACGCAGCCTTCGGATGGGTATCGCGTCTGCCCTGATCGGCCTTGGACTGGGGTTTGCTGCAAACGCTTTTGGCCAAGCCGATCAAGAGGCGTTCCCCTATTCTATTGAAGCCCAGCGTTGGGAAGCGGCCGAAAAAATTTTCCATTCCGACCGGCATTGGCTGGGAGGAGACGGCGCATCATCGGTGGACCTCGGGCATGGACGGGTGCTCTGGCTTTTCGGCGACAGTTTTATTGATCTGTCCGGCTCAGGCTCTCGGCGGACATCGGATCTGGTGCGAAACAGCATTGCCGTTCAGACAGGGTATGACCCGACCCGGGCTGAAATGAGATTTTTCTGGAAAATAAAGAACGAAAAGCCGGCGGCCTTTTTTGAACGCAAGGGCGATCACTGGTTCTGGCCGGGTTCAGGGATCATGGTGGGCAAGCGCCTGCTTATCTTTCTGATGGAAATCCGGTCGGCTGAAAATGCGCTCGGGTTTGAGTCCTGCGGCTGGAAGGCCGTGCTGATCGATTACCCTCAAAACCCGCCGGACCGTTGGGTTTTAACCTATCTGATAAGCCCGCAAAAAAACGACCTGGTTGTGGGAAGCGGCAACCCCCTTATAAAAGAGGGATTCCTCCAGGTGTTCGCCACAGACAGCAAAAGCAGAGGGGTCTATCTGGTGCGCTGGCCGG
This sequence comes from Desulfonema limicola, assembly GCA_020722245.1. Lineage (GTDB taxonomy): Bacteria > Desulfobacterota > Desulfobacteria > Desulfobacterales > Desulfosalsimonadaceae > DYLE01. The sequence goes on along the minus strand of DYLE01000221.1, from coordinate 2,601 downwards.
AACACTCGGCGCTGGCCGGAACACTGACCCTTCCGCAATGGTGGGCCGGAGACAGGGGTTGGGTCAGCCTTCAAACCGAGGGAGCAAACCCCTGCCCAATCATGGCGGACGGCCAGATGGAGTTCACCGTGGAGTATCTGCCTCAGCATCAACGCTACCTTCGAATCCAGACCCTGAGCATGATCAATCCCTGTCTGGCCATGTCGACCGCTGAAGCATTGACCGGACCCTGGGCGAAGCAAACCTGTTTTTTCGCTCCGCCCGAGCAGGGCATGCCGGAGCTTTTGCTCTATGCAGGAAAGTCGCATCCCATGCTGGCCGGAGCAGACCTGGTGTTCACCTATTCGGTGAATACCACCTCAGAAGACAGGCTTCTGCAGGATATGTCAATTTATTTTCCCGTAGTGCTGAAAGGGGAGATCCGTTTTCATCTTCCTCCATCTGAAAAAGACGATTAAACATAAGGCAAACCGGTCTGTGATTTAACCGAAAAATCCCCTGATGGAGGGGCATGAATTCCCTTGACAATGAAAGGGATTTAACATAGTAGATTTAAAATACAGTTTTAAAAATTAAATAAATAATCAAAAAATTTAAATATTTAGGAGTGGATCATGGCCGTACCGAAGCATAAAATATCCAAATCAAAAAAGAGAAAACGCCGGACCCATCAAAAAATTTCCGCGCCCAGCCTGTCCACCTGCGCCCAATGCGGAGAGGTCAAGCTTCCTCATCATGTCTGTCCCGAATGCGGAGGGTACAGGGGAAGAACCGTTGTGGAGAGCGCGGAATAGACCCGCAGTCTCCGATTCCACTGAAATGACCAGCGATATCAAACGAACCATTGTCGTCACCGGCGGTTCAAGGGGTATCGGACGGGCGATCTGTGCAGCCTTTGCTTCACCGAATACCTGCATTTACTTTAACTTCAGCTCCTCGCAGGCAACCGGAGAGGAGACCGCGGCTCAGGTGTCCGCGGCCGGCGGAATCCCCCGGCCCCTGCGCGTCAACGTGGCGTCTGAAAAGGAGGTTTTGGATTTTTTCAAAACCATCGTGGATGAAACCGGACGGATCGATGTGCTGGTCAACAACGCCGGGATCACCCGGGATAATCTACTCCTTCGCATAAAAGACAAGGACTGGGATGACGTCCTTGAGGTAAACTTAAAAGGCGCCTTCCACTGCACCCGGGAGGCCGCCAAAACCATGGTGAGGCAGAGATCCGGGCGGATCATCAACATCACCTCCATCGCCGGGGTGGCGGGAAATCCCGGGCAGGCCAACTATGCGGCATCCAAGGCCGGGCTCATCGGGTTTACCAAGGCGGTCGCCAGGGAGCTTTCATCGCGCAACATCACAGTCAATGCCATCGCCCCGGGGTTTATCGAAACCGGCATGACCCTTAAACTCCCTGAAAAAACAAGGGCCGGCATCATCTCACAGATCCCCCTGGGACGGGCCGGGGCCCCTGAGGATGTGGCAAACCTTGCGGTGTTTTTGGCATCGGAAGCGGCCGGCTACATCACCGGGCAGGTCATCCATGTAAACGGCGGCATGTATATTTAAACCATATAAGGAGAGAGATTATGAAGATTGAAGACAAGGTTGTCAAGGTCATCGCTGAAAAACTCAATCTTGATCCGGCTGATGTGGTGCCCAACGCCGCCCTCATCAATGACCTCGGTGCGGATTCACTTGCCATCGTCGAGCTGATCATGACCATGGAGGAGGAGTTCGACATCGAGGTGCCGGATGAGGAGGCGGAAAAGCTTGTCACCGTCGAGGACGTGATCCGGTATCTTAAGGAAAAAATATCCTGACCGGTAAAAAACCCGGGGTGAACAGGATCATGAAAGATTCCAAGATGATCATTATCGGATCCGATCATGCAGGATATGCGCTCAAGGAGTTCGTCAAGGGGTTTCTGGCGGGGTTGAACATTCCAACCGAAGACTGCGGCACCGACGGCGAAGCCTCTGTGGATTATACGGATTTCGGCGCCAAGGTGGCCCAAAAGGTCTCCTCCGGGGAGTATGCCCGGGGCATCCTGATCTGCGGAACAGGCCTGGGCATGTCCATGACGGCAAACCGGTTTCATGGGGTCCGGGCCGCCCTCTGCAATGATCTTTTTTCGGCGGTGATGTGCCGCCGCCACAACGACGCCAATATTCTCGTCATGGGGGGCCGGGTTATCGGCACCGGGCTGGCCGCGGAGATAGTCCGGGCCTGGCTCGAGACCCCCTTTGAGGGCGGACGTCACCAGAGACGGATAGAAAAAATCGACAGCATGACAAAAGGCTGAATCCAAAATCATATGACAATTGAAGAAAAAGTAGGGTTGCACCTCAAAGGCATTGAAGCGGTGGACCCCCAGATCGCACAGGCGATTTCTGGAGAGTACACCCGACAGGAATACACCCTGGAGATGATCGCCTCCGAGAATATCGCCAGCCCGGCGGTGATGCTGGCCCAGAGCAGCGTCCTGACCAACAAGTACGCCGAGGGGTATCCCGGCAAGCGTTACTACGGCGGATGCGAATTCGTGGACATCGCCGAGGCCCTGGCCATTGAGCGGGCCAAAACGCTGTTTGGCGCAGGGTA
>DYLE01000220.1 GCA_020722245.1 Desulfonema limicola | reverse complement strand
CCACGCAATGATCAATGATGTTTACGCTCAACTGCGCCAGCCGGTAAACATTGGCCTCCCTTGACCTGAAATCCCCGCCTTTGATCGTATCGTAGAAAAGACGCCAGGTGCTGTCCCCGTCGTTGGCGTAGTTCTTGGCCGCGTTGATACCGCCCTGGGCCGCGATGCTGTGGGCGCGCCGGGGACTGTCCTGAATACAGAAACTCTTCACGTTATACCCCAGCTCGGCCAGGGCGGCTGCGGCGGAACCCCCGGCCAGCCCGGTGCCCACCACAATGATGGTAAATTTCTTCTTGTTGGCCGGGCTGACCAGCTTCAGCTCAAACCGGTGACGATCCCATTTTTCGGCCAACCCCCCCGCCGGAATCTTCGCATCAAGGCCCATCTTCTTCCTTTCTACTCTAGGCGATAAATCCGATATACACAGGAATAAACCCGAACCCGCCGGCGATCAGCAGGCTGAACATAATCCCCATCCCCTGAATAAACGGCATGTACTTGGGATGGTTGACCCCCAGGGTCTGAAACAGGCTCCAGAACCCGTGCCGGACATGAATGGCCACGGCAATCACGGCTGCGGTGTAAACCAGAATATACGACAGAACCGAAAATAGATTCGTCAGGGTGTTGAACACCGTCTGGGGGGTCTGATCGATAAGCTTGAAATTTAAAAGGTGGATGACGATAAAACAAAGGATGATCAAACCGGTATAGGGCATGGTGGCCGACCCGATGGTCCGGCCGCCCGCGTTTCTTTTCACCGCATACCCAATAGGCCTTGCCCGGCGGTTCTGAATAAAAAGCAGCAGGCCGGTGGACACATGAATCACCGCAAAAAACAACAGCCCGTATTCCGCCACAGCGATCAGCGGCCCCAGGGCGTGAAGGTGCGTCACGTAGGAGATGAACACCCCCGGGCCGCCGTAGACGGTGAGGTTGCCGATCAAATGAATGAGTAAAAAAAGACAAAACCCAAGCCCGGTGACCGCCATCAGAAGTTTCTTGCCGATGGCGGTGGAAAACGCCTCAAAAAACCAGTTCATGGCCCATCTCCGCTGGTTGATGAAGTTTTAAAAACCTTCGCGCACATCTCGCCGATGTATCCCAGGTTCTCGCACACGTGGACGCCGCATCGCTTTAAAGCGGCAATCTTGGCTGCGGCCGTGCCGCTGCCGCCGCTGATGATCGCCCCGGCGTGCCCCATCCGCCTTCCGGGCGGGGCCGTGATTCCGGCGATAAACCCCACCACCGGCTTGGTCACGCGGGACCTGATGAATTCGGCCGCCTTTTCCTCGGCGCTGCCGCCGATCTCTCCCACCATGACGATCCCTCTGGTTTCCTCATCCTTTTCAAAGGCGTCCAGGCAGTCGATAAAGCTGGTTCCGTTGACCGGGTCTCCGCCGATTCCGATGCAGGTGGTCTGGCCGATCCCCTGACGGGTCAACTGATACACCACCTCATAGGTCAGGGTTCCGGAGCGGGAAACCACCCCGACGGGACCGCCAGGCCTATGGATATGCCCCGGCATGATGCCCACCTTGGCCTGCCCCGGCGTGATAATCCCCGGGCAGTTGGGTCCGATCAGCCGGGAAGCGGATCCGTAAAGCACCTGTTTGACCCGCATCATGTCCATCACGGGAATCCCCTCGGTGATGGCCACGATCAGGCCCACCCCGGCATCGGCCGCCTCCAGGATGGCGTCCGCCGCAAACGGCGGCGGAACAAAAATCATGCTGCAATCCGCTTGGGTGTGTTTCACCGCCTCGGCCACGGTATTAAACACCGGAATGCCGTCGATCTCCTGGCCGCCCTTTCCCGGGGTTACACCGGCCACCACCCGGGTTCCGTACGCCACGCACTGACGGGTGTGAAACAGCCCCTCTTTTCCGGTCATCCCCTGCACCAGCACCCGCGTGTGCGAACCCACAAATATGCTCATCTTAGTTCTTATCCTCTGCTCATTTAATGCTGACCCGCGACGACCCTTGCGATCAGCTGACCCGCCTCCTTCATGTCCACGGCGGCGTGAAGCTTCAGACCGGACTGAGAAAGTATTTTTCGCCCTTCCTCCACGTTGGTCCCTTCCATGCGCACAACCAGCGGCACGCTGATCTTGGTTTTCCGGGCCGCCTCCACCACCCCTTTGGCCAGCACGTCGCAGCGCAGAATCCCGCCGAAGATGTTGATCAGTATCCCCTTCACCTTGGGGTCGCTCAAGATGATTCTAAACCCGTTTTCCACCATTTCCGCTGTGGCGCCTCCGCCCACATCCAGAAAATTGGCGGGTTCGGCGCCGGCCAGCTTGATCGTATCCATCACCGCCATGGCCAGCCCTGCGCCGTTGACCATGTTGCCGACGTTTCCGTCCAGGTTGATGTAGTTGAGCTTATACTTGGAAGCCTCCACCTCAAGGGGATTTTCTTCGTCGCTATCCCGGCACTCCAGAAGATCCGGGTGCCTGAACAGGGCATTGTCATCAAAATCCATCTTGGCGTCTAGAGCGACCACCGAATCCTCGGCGGTCAGGATCAGCGGGTTGATCTCGACCAAGGAGCAGTCATAGTCCACAAGCAGGCGGTAGAGACGGGTGAGCATTTGCGAAAACCCTTTTATCGCCGGCGACGGCAGGTTCAACCCGTAGGCGATCTGCCGGCAGTGATACGGCTGGATCCCGTTTAACGGATTGATATAGACCTTGATGATCTTCTCCGGGGTCTTGGCCGCAACCTGCTCGATCTCCATGCCTCCGGCCTCGCTGGCGATGACCAGAATGCAGGCCGACTCCCGGTCCGGAAGCAGGCTCAGGTAGAGCTCCTTTTTAATGGCCTGCCCCTGTTCGATCAACACCCGCTTGACCCGCTTCCCTTCAGGCCCGGTCTGGTGCGTCACCAGGTTCATTCCGATAATCGACGCCGCGTGCCGCTCCACCTCGTCTAGAGTCTTTGCGATCCTGACCCCGCCCCCCTTCCCTCGGCCGCCGGCATGGATCTGGGCTTTTACGGCCACCGGAAGGGTTGCGATATCCTCGGCGATGCGTTTGGCGGCTTCCGGGGTTTCAGCCATTTCCCCCTTCGGCACCGGAATATCGTATTTTTTTAAAAACCGCTTCGCCTGATATTCATGAATCTTCATCGGTCATCTTCCCCGTCATCCGGTCATCCGATGATACAAAGGACGTCGTTTTTGGCCACCGAATCCCCGACATTATAATGGATCGATAGGATCTTGCCGTCCACCGGCGCCGGAAGCGCGTTTTCCATCTTCATGGCTTCCAAAACAACCACGGTTTCGCCGGCCTTCACGGAATCCCCCACCTTCTTCTCATAGCTGACGATCATGCCGGGCATGGGCGCCTTGAGCGGGGTGCCGTTGGCAGCGGCGGCCGCTTTGGGCCTGGCGGGTTCAGGCTTGGAAGGCGGCGGGGTTTTAACGGGACTTGGAGGTTCAGGTCGGCTGGAGGCCGGCTTGGGAACCTGGGGTGGGG
>DYLE01000219.1 GCA_020722245.1 Desulfonema limicola | reverse complement strand
CCACCAGAAGCGAGACCCGGTTGTAATCCAGGCCCAAGATCGTCCGGCGGGGGGTTCCAAAGCCCGCGCTGCTGATCAAGGCCTGAAGCTCGATGAGAATAGGCCGGGTCCCCTCCATGCAGGCGGACACCACCGAGCCCGGCGCGTTTGCGGCCCGTTCCGCCAGAAAAACCGCCGAGGGGTTCGGCACCTCCATAAGCCCGCCCTCTTTCATCTCAAACACCCCGATCTCATTGGTGGAGCCGAACCGGTTTTTGACCGCCCGAAGGATTCTAAACACATGGTTCTGGTCCCCCTCGAAGTAGAGGACCGTGTCCACAATGTGCTCCATGAGCCTCGGGCCGGCGATGACCCCGTCCTTGGTGACATGGCCGATCAGAAAGGCCGGAACCCCGGTCTGCTTGGCCATCATCATCAGCTTCATGGTGGATTCCCGGACCTGGCTGACGCTTCCCGGGGCGGACGCCACATCCTGACTGTACATGGTCTGAATGGAGTCGATCACCACGGCGTCGGGTCTGACAGCCTCCACCATGTTTATGATCGCGTCGATATCGATTTCGGAAGCCACCAGCAGGCTTGGGGAAACAGCGGCCAGCCGCCGGCATCGCATCTTGAGCTGCCGAAGCGACTCCTCACCGGAAACATACAACACCTTGCGACCGCTTTCAGCCAGGCCGTGGAGCACCTGCAGGAGCAGGGTGGATTTGCCGATCCCCGGGTCGCCGCCCACAAGGACAAGGCTCCCTCCGATGATCCCCCCGCCCAGCACCCGGTCGAACTCCTTGATCCCGGTCGATACCCGGTGTTCATCATCGATTTTGACTGAATCGATGGAAACCGGCTCCATCTGGGAATCTGTTTTGCCCGGTATTCGGCCGAACCGGTTCACAACCGTTTCTTTTTCCTCAACGAACGATTCCCAGGCCCCGCACTCCGGGCACCGGCCCAGCCATTTTGGGGACTGGTTGCCGCAGGCCTGACAGCGGAAAATCGTTTTGTTTTTTTTTATCAATCATCCCTCCGTAAAGCGATCAGAACGGACGGCGGCAGTCGTTGTGTAGGAGTTAAAAAAATCTATTTTAAGCCCAGGCCTGATGTTTTTCAAATCATTTTTGATGGCCTTATAAAAAGATCGGAGGTGGAACTGACCGGTTGAAAAATTATTTTCCCTGAGATATCATAAAAAAATAAGAAGCGTGACCATCCTTTCAAGAAAGACGACATGACTCAGGCGTATGATCGATTACCATGTGCATACCCCCCTGTGCAACCATGCCAGCGGAAGCATGGCGCGGTATGTTCGGCAGGCGATGGCGGCCGGATTGCAGGAGATCTGTTTTCTTGATCATCTGACCCTGCATGACAAGGGGAGGCATCTGTCCATGACGCCAGAGGAGCTGCCCCTTTATTTTCATGCGGTGCGCCGGCTGGCCGAGGAGTACAAGGGGCGGATTTTCGTCAAGGCGGGGCTGGAGGTGGATGTTGATGAAAAAAACGCGGGCAAAATCAAAGAAATCATCGACCCCTATGATCTTGACGTGATCGGCGGATCCGTTCATTTTATCGATGGGACCGACCTGGTCAGCAGCCGGGATACACAGGCCCGGGAGCAGATGGGGATGGAGGACATCTGCGCCCGTTACTTAGAAAACCTGAATGCCATGCTGGAGCTCGGGATTGCGGATTTTGTCTGCCACATAGACGTGATCAAGAAGTTCGGGCAGTGGGCTTCGGCGGCCTGTGACCATCGGTTTGATGCGATACTTTCAAAAATCAGCGCCAAAAAGCTGACCGTGGAGCTCAACACCAGCGGTTATGATCATTTGGCGAACGAACCGTATCCGGGCGCATGGCTGTTGAAAAAATGCCGGGACAAGGATATTCCCGTCACCCTGGGATCCGACGCCCATTCCCCGGAAGCCGTGGGCCGGCATTATGACCGGGCAAGACAGATGCTCGGGGATGCCGGATACCGGCATGTTTCCGCCTTTACCCGGCGCAACCGCTATGAGATCCCTTTAAACCCGTAACCCTCAGATCAGGCCGGAGGTGCCCTGTGAAGATCCATGTCAACCGGCGCTTGCATTTCGTATGGGGTTTTTGCTTTGCCCTTGTGACGGCCGTATTTTTTGCGGTGCCCGCGTTCACCGCCTTATCCTTTGATAATCAGGCTTGTTTTGCAACCCTTCGGCAGCGTCTGATCTGTGATGCGGATGACGGTATCGATCCCGCGACAGTTGAAGAGATTTACAAAAACCCCTCCCTTTGTTTTGATTTTGATGGAATCTCACGCTACTTCATGCACCAGGAAGGACGCCTCAACTACGATCAGTTCCTTTCCCCCGAATCCATTCAGATGGCAAGGGAGTATATATTTATGCATTATTCGGATTTGTTGAAGGCGGAAATCGATTACGGGGTGGACCGGACCGTGATCGCGGCCATCATGCTGGTGGAGACCCGGTTCGGCAGCTATCTGGGAGAGAACGCCGTGGTCAACATCCTTGCCACCATGGCGGCCTTAGACGATCCGAATGTCAGAAAGATGTTCTGGGAAAGGCTTCAGAAAGACAAGCGGGTGAGCCATGACACCTTTGAAAAAAAAGCCCTCCAGAAGTCCGGCTGGGCCTACAGGGAACTCAAGGCCTTTATTAAATACGTCCGCCAGGAAGGGCTTGATCCCTTTGCCATCACCGGATCGTATGCCGGCGCCATGGGGATCGCGCAGTTTATGCCCAGCAATGTTCTCACCCTCGCCACCGACGGCAACAAAGACGGCCATGTCAACCTGTTCCATCACGCGGACGCCATCTACAGCATCGCCAATTATTTGCGGCATCACGGGTGGAAACCGGGCATCAGCGAAGAAAATGCCCGCAAGGTGATCGCCCGGTATAATCAGAGCAGCTACTATGTGGACACCGTCTTGAAGGTTTCTGCAAAATTAAAAACCTGAGGATCGGTTCTCACCCTTTCGGCATGTCTTTCTTGATCACTCTTGATACTTTTGCGCCTATACCCACATGAACCGGATTGAGGGAAGGCATGAACAATAAAATTCCCGGAAACCTGTTGACCACGGCCATGGCGGTGATGCCCCACACCGATGTGGATCGCGCCCTGGAGATGGCCCTGTCCCTGGATGTGCCGTTCTGGCCTCAGCTTCCCCATTACAGCTATTATGAAGACATGTATGTTCAGGCCGCCGAGCATTTTCCCGGGATTGTGCTGGACATGGAAAAGCGGGTCGTTCGGTTTTCCATGAATAAGTTTGTCAACGAGCTTGAAGAGGCCATGACGCATTTCGACGATCCGGGGTTTTTCGACGTGAGCGAAACCTATTCAGCGGTGTATCATCGTTTTTTGGCCCTGGATCTGGCGGACCGGCCGGCCATTCGGGGTCAGCTTGAGGGGCCCATCAGCTTCGGGTTTAACGTGCTGGACGAGAACGAGCGCCCCATTCTGTTTGATGATACGGTCCGGCCCTTTTTGCTTGATTTTATGGCCAGGCGGGTGA
>DYLE01000218.1:1794-3522 GCA_020722245.1 Desulfonema limicola | reverse complement strand
ATTATAGCATCGGTCCGTGAACTAATACTTGTAAATGTTATTTTTTAACAGATCCAAAGAGCCCGCTCTTCAAGAAAACCAGCCGTCTTATCGGACCATATCTCTGCATAGACAACGGCATAAGATCAGATTGCTTTCCATGCCGATCAGCGGCGGAGAATGGATCGACGTCGGCAGTTCACTTCAGCGTGAGGAGCTCATTCTGGAGAGATACCGGGAAACGTTCGGTGTCGCTCTCATGGTCATGGTGGGCTGTGGTGGCCTCTTCGGTTTTTTACTGGCCAGGAAAGCCATGGCCGGGGTGCAAAGGGTAACGGACACGGCGACCGGCATCGGAAGAAACGATCTTGGGCGAAGGGTGCCTCTGACTGATGAGGGGGAAGAGATAAACGCTCTGACCCGGGCGTTTAATGCCATGCTCGAACGGATCGAGATTCTCCTGGGTGAGTTTCGACAAGTAACCGACAATGTCGCTCACGAATTGCGCACCCCCATCACCCGAATCCGAGGCATGGCCGAAACGACGCTCAAGGGAAACGATGATCTTTCCGAGTATAAGGAAACGGTGGCTTCGGTCATTGACGGATGCGACGATCTCATTGAGATGATCGGCACCATGCTCGAAATTGCAAAGACCGATTCGGGTACGGTCGAACTTAATCTGGTTCCCTTGGATGTTCTCGAACTCGTCGAAGAAGCGGCAGACCTGTTCACGCCCATGGCCGAGGATAGAGGCATCAATATCCGGCTGAAAAAACCCGATAGGACGGCGACGGTCATTGGTGACCGACGCAGGCTTTAACGCGTGGTGTCAAACCTCTTGGACAATGCCATCAAATACACGCCCCATGGCGGCATGATAACCGTAGCAATCGAGATTGAAACGGGGAATGTGCAAGTCGCTGTTACCGATACCGGTATCGGTATTAACGAAAACGACCTCCCTCATGTTTTTGAGCGATTCTATCGAAGCGACTATAGCCGCTCCACCCCAGGAAGCGGACTCGGACTCAGCCTGGCCCTGGCCATCATTCATGCTCATGGGGGCGATATCACCGTACAAAGCTCCGAGCATGGCAGCACCTTCACTTTCTTCCTGCCCGCCTCATCACCTCAACACCACGCCTGAAGTTTACCAAAAAGTAAACCTGGGCGAATGTTCCGATTAACTCGCTTCCATATATTGAGCGGCGTGTCATTGGTTTGTTAACTGGACGGATATTCAACATATGGAGAGGCCATAGCCATGGGAAAACGCTTACAGATCTTCATTGTGGTTTTGGCGCTGTTTCCGTGTTCCTTCATTGCCGTGGCCTCGCAAGGGGCACCTGATGTCAATCCGGCGGCCATTGGACAGAGAATAATGAACACCACCCAGGCCGTAATTTTGGGTATTGTCGAAGGGGTTACGGAATATTTGCCGGTGAGTTCCACGGGCCATCTGCTGCTGGCGGAAAGGAGCATGGGTATCGGCGAAGATCCTTACCAATCCCCAGCCCAGCGGGAGCAAACAAAAGAAGCTGCGGACGCTTACACCATCTGCATCCAGGCCGGGGCTATCCTGGCCGTGCTTTGGCTCTATTTCGGGCGGGTCAAACAGATCTTGCGGGGGATGATGGGAAAGGATTCCACCGGCCGACGTCTGCTGTTCAATGTGGCGGCCGGGTTTTTGCCTGCGGCGGTTTTAGGCTTGCTGTTCAACAAAAAAAGGATTAGTCCCGAGTCGAG
>DYLE01000218.1:0-1784 GCA_020722245.1 Desulfonema limicola | reverse complement strand
AAAGTGATCAAGCCGTACCTTTTCGGACCGTGGCCTGTTGTCGTCGCATGGCTGGCCGGCGGCCTCGCCATATTGGCCGTGAGCTGGCGCAACCGAACAAGGGATCAGGGGCCACGCCCCGGCAGTCTGTTGGATGACATGACCTGGCGGATGGCATCGATCGTAGGGTTCGCCCAGTGTATCGCCATGTGGCCTGGGGTCAGCCGTAGCCTGGTCACCATTGTGGGCGGTCTGTTGGTGGGGATGTCAATGGAAGCCGCCGTTGAATACAGTTTTTTGTTGGGAGTCGTGACGCTCGGCGCGGCCACGGCATATGACACGTTGAAGCATGGTCAATTGATGCTTCAGACATTCGATCATTTTTCGCTGTTCGTCGGCGTGGTGGCGGCCTTCATCGCCGCAGTCATCTCCGTGAAATGGATGGTGAGTTACCTGTCCCGGCACGGATTGGAAATCTTTGGCTACTACCGGGTGGTGATAGCGGTATTAACGACTGTATTGTTATTAACCACGAAACTTTTATGGATATGAGGAGGCGGTCATGATCAAAACAGAGAACCTTCGATTGAGGATCAAAGGAAAAGATATCCTCAAGGGAATCAATCTGCATCTGGAACCCGGCGATATTTACGGCCTTTTAGGACCGAACGGAGCCGGTAAATCCACCACCATATTTGCCCTTTTGGGGTTGCGCGCTTGCGAAAGCGGACGCATCAGCGTATTGGGCAGTGCCCCGGATGGCGATGCCGTTTCCATTCGCCGTTCAGTGGGAGTTATGCCGGAAAAGGCCAGTTTTTATGACTGGATGACGGCCACAGACTACCTGAGATGGTACGGGCGAATTTACGGTTCCCAACCGACTGACAAGGATCTGGGCATGATGCTGGAAAAGGTGGGACTCGGGGCTGAGTCACATCGTTTCGTAGGCACCTATTCCAGGGGAATGAAACAGCGCTTATCTGTGGCGCGGGCCTTGATCCCGCGTCCCAAGCTGTTGATCCTGGACGAACCTACCAACGGGCTCGACCCCAAGGGCAGGCGGGAGATACACGACCTGCTGGTGGAATTCGCGGCCGATGGGGACGCCGGAGTGCTGTTGTGTACCCACCTGTTGGACGATGTGGACCGCTTGTGCAACCGGATCGGGATCATCGACAAAGGCCGCACTCGGCTCGAGGGTTCGATAGCCGATCTACTGACGGAACAGGGAGGCGGTCAGAGGTACCGTTTGCGTCTGGAAACCGCGCCGGACCCCACCAACCTCCCGGATGGGGTCACCATAACGGGCCGTGAAGGCGGCTGGTGGCGCGTTCAAGTCCAGGCCGCGCTATCCGGAGGACCGTCGGCCCTTTGGCCTGAATTGTGGCGGCGCGGCTGGAAAATTTTGGAAATTCGTTCCGAGGCATCGAGCCTTGAAGAATTTTACATGAGCCATACCGGCCAGGACACGCCTTATTCTCAGGAGGCGGTATTATGAATACTATTTGGATCATTGCCCGCAAAGAAAGCGCACAGATGCTGCGCAGTCAAAAGGGTATGGTATGGCTGCTGGCCTTCAGCGGCCTGTTGTCGGCGTTCAGTCTGCTTTTGGTAAGTAACACCGAACTGAGCCTGCTTGACAACGCCCAGGTGGTTTATATGATGGCCGGGACAGTCCTGGCCGCCGGGGCGCTGCTGGCCGCTATCCTGGGAAGCGACGCCTACGCCGGGGAAAAGGAGCGCGGCACGTTGGTGCCTCTGTTATGTGCCCCGATCGCCGCTAACGCATTGCTCGCCGGAAAAGC
>DYLE01000015.1 GCA_020722245.1 Desulfonema limicola | reverse complement strand
CCTGAATCCGTGGCATTGAACCTGCATCTTCTTTAAAATTTCAGCTTTTGCTCTTTGAAAACAAGTTTGATGCGCTCAATCAAAATTATCGGCGCAGAAATCCATCAAAAGCCGGCTTATCTCATTTTACCAAAATCCGGGCATACCTATTCTTTTTTATATTGCCCGATCCTTTTTTGCCAATCGTGTTGGTTATGCTGTTTCCAAAGCCAATCGCCGGTAACCCTTGCCCCATAACGGCGCAAATGGATTTGTTTTTCCCATACTGATGAATCCCCTTCGAGATGTATGGATAATCCTGCCGGCCATGTAAATGGGATTCAACATAACCCTGCGTATTCTTCTGCGCTGGGCTGGTTTGCGAATATCAACCATTGTCTTCCCGGAGGCTTTCCCGGTTGCAGAGCCTCAAGAGATTATACCCGAGAATCAGAATAAACGCCTTATTCGAAAACCGTCCGCTGGGAAGTCTCTCTAAATCCATATCGCTCTTGATCTCGGAATGGAACTGCTCACTGGTACCGTGATCGTGATACAACAGGATCGTTTCATAGGGTTCCAGAGCAAGGCTGACCCAGTAGGAATCCACCGTGATCTCGGGAAAAAGCAATGCCTGACCCTTTTTCGAGGTGCGTCCCGTGACTTCAAATACGATCGGCGCTGGCAAGGGATTGCCGTTGAGATCCAAGCGGGTTCTTCCCCGCCAGATTCTTTTTCCTTCACGGCAGGGGACTTGAACCCCGATTTCCTTGGCCGGCTTGAGCCAGGCACGAGGATCTTCTTTTCGCAAATTGCGCTTGATGATCAATTCGGCATTTTTTGCCCGACAACGGGCGATGTTGTCGGCGCTGTCATTGCAGAATCCAGTCGCACCAGAACCGATTGGTCCGTTATTTTTTGAGCATATTCAATACAGGCAGTGATAAATTGCGGAGTTTCTTTCTGGCAATGCTGACCCCCCTCTCGAAGTTCGAGATTGACCAGGTATCCCTCTTTGCCAAGGTATCCAAAGATGGGGGAAAACCCATCAACCCCTTTATAAGCGCGGGAAACACCTTCTTTGAAGGTCTTGGAAAGGTTGTCCCGGAAAGACTCAATGGCATCATAATCGGGCTTCCGCAGACAAATCAGACCCCGCATGGCAAAGATCATGTCCGCGTGGGAAATCCTGGGTTGGCGGCAACCGGCAAGATCTATCTGGTTTAACCCTACAACGTGACTTATCAAGATAAGCAACTGGACTTGTTTGATTTATCGAATTTTCGAGCTTTTCGATTTTTTCTTTGATTTTCAGTTACTTAGTCTACAAATAAGGTTGTAGGGTTAATCTTTCTTGCAGTTTTGTCCGGGCCAGCAACACCCCAATAAGCGCTAAGCCAGGCTGACTGGTAAGGGTTTCTTCGCCTTGTTTGATGGTGAAAATGGTAGCCATATCGGTTCACCTCCCAAGTGATTTATTGTTGGAAGGATATATATCATAATAAATAATAAAATCAAGTAATTATATCAAATAATGCAAAATTTTTGCCACTTAATCAGGAAATAACTCTTTATGGCATGTTTTTTGTGGAGATCTACGCTAAAGGTGGATGCTGGTGTAAAAACCAAAGGAAATAGGCAGCGGATTTTATTTTATGATGTAACCTATTGATTTTAATGGCGCGCCTGGCCCGATTCGAACGGGCGGCCTACGGATTAGAAGTCCGTTGCTCTATCCAGCTGAGCTACAGGCGCATTTTTTAAAAAAAAAATGTTAACATGATTTGTATTTTTTGTCCATATCAAATATAAGAAAAAAAAGATATAATAAAAGAGTGCAAATACAAAGACCGCCGCAAAGAAGGGGTCTCGGAAACAGCCTGCAGCGGATGTGAAAGGCGTATCTCATGGGCAAGAAGAAAAAGAAAAATGATCCCGAAAAGGGGCTGAGTGAAAGGGACCGGATCACCGACCGGTCCGCATACCGGCTTCCGAAAAAAAACGACGGAAAAAGCCTGGTCGCCTATGACCCGCTGCAGCGCTATCTCGCGGAGATCAGCCGCTACAGGCTACTCACCCGGGAGGAAGAGATTGAGCTCGGCAAACGGGTTCAGGAGGAGGACGACACGGATGCCGCGTATATCCTGGCCACCTCCAACCTTCGGCTGGTGGTGAAGATCGCCCTGGAGTTTCAGCGGGTGTGGATGCAGAACCTGCTGGACCTGATTCAGGAGGGCAACATCGGGCTGATGCAGGCGGTTCAGAAGTTTGATCCCTACAAAAACGTCAAGTTCTCATACTATGCCTCCTTCTGGATCAAGGCCTATATCCTCAAGTTTATCATGGACAACTGGCGGCTGGTGAAGATCGGCACCACCCAGGGCCAGCGCAAGCTCTTTTTCAGGCTTAAAAAAGAGAAACAGAGTCTGATTGATCAGGGGTTTGATCCTCAACCCAAGCTCCTCTCCGATCGGCTGGGGGTTTCGGAACAGGAGATCACGGAGATGCACCAGAGGCTGGATGGGTGGGATCTGTCCCTGGACGCGCCTTTGAAAGAGGATTCCGACACGGAAAGGGGAGAATTTTTGAGCTCCGGGGATGAATCCGTTGAGAGTCAGATGGCTAAAAAGGAGATCGAGTCCCTTTTAAAGGAAAAGGTCGCGGTGTTCCGAACCAAGCTGAGCAAGCGGGAGCTGGAAATATTTGATAACCGGATATTTACAGAGACCCCGTTGACCCTTCAGGATATCGGGGACAGGTATAAAATTTCCAGGGAGCGGGTGCGCCAGCTTGAAAAAAATATCATAAAAAAACTAAAACAGTATTTCCAAAGTGAAATTCCTGATTATGATTTATATGGATAGCGACATAAAAAAGAGGGTTAAATTTATAATGGAATCCTAAACAGTCAAGGCTGTTCGCGTCGTGAGTCTTTCGGGGCGCGGTTCGGATTGAATCCTAAAGTGCAAGAACTTGGCGCAAGCGCATTAAACAGCTTGCAATTTTTAACGCATTCAACGCAAACCGCTTATTTCCCCAAAAGCCTCAATCTCGCTCGCGGCTTACTTTTTATCAATGCATCAAATGGATAACACAGGGCAAAAAGGTCGATCCTGTCGCCCGGGATCATAAGGTGGATTATATGAAGAAGATTGGTTTTGCAATACTGGTTTCTGTTTTTATGGCTTGGGGCTGCGGGTTTCATGCCCAAAGACCGAATCCGTCCGCTGCTCCAGCCGGACCGGACACGGCGCCCGAGCCGGTGAGCGGTTATTACCTTTTTTTGGAGGAGCAGATCCAGAAAAACCTGGGAAATTTAAGTGGGGCCATCGGTTTTCTCGATCAGGCCATAACCCAGGATCCCCAGTCGGTATACCTTAAGGAGGAGCTGGCGCTTCTCTATTTTCAGAACAACGAAAATGAAAAGTCTTTAAGTCTTGTGGAGGAGATCCTTGCACAGAAACCGGATTCCGTTGACGCCCTGATCCTTAAAGCCACCCTTCAAAAGAGCCTCGATAAGGAGGCGGATGTCAAGCCGCTGTATGAAAAGGTGCTGGCCCTTAATCCCGAACTCAAGAACATCTACCTCGTCCTGGGAAGGATGTACATGGATGAGGGAGACATGGTAAACGCCCTGCGTGTCTTTGAACAGATGACGCAGCGGTTTGCCGGCGATTATACCGGCTATTTTTATCAGGGTCTGATCCATGAATTGACCCATGATGTGAAAAGCGCCGAGGCCTGTTTTTTAAAGACCCTGGAGCTGGCGCCGGAGCTGATTGAACCGCGTCTGGAGTTGATCAGGATTTATCAATCGACCAAGCAGACCCTCAAGCTGATTCATATCTATGAGGAGATCCTTGAGTACAACCCCGCCAATATTCAGGCCGCCCTGGAGCTGGGGCTTTTATACCATAAAAATTTCAGGACCGGCGCGGCTGAGTCGCTTTTCAAGGGTCTGGGCCAGAAAAGCATAGACGACCCCAACCTGGTTCGCGCGGTCATCCGGAACCTGATTTTGGAGGACCGGAATGAGGATGCGGTGATCATACTCGAGGGAATGCTGGTGGGAGCCCCCGAGAACTCCGAGCTTCATTATGCCGTGGGAATCGCCTACTATGCGCTCAAAAAGATGGATATGGCGATGGCGCAGTTTCAGCAGGTGCGGCCCGAGGCTGATTTTTATCCCGACGCGGCGCTTCACATGGCCATTATTCATTACAACAACAAGGAGATCGACAAGGGGATCGAGGTGTTGAAGGTGGCCTATGAAGCGGCCGCAGACAAGATCAAGGTTCAGATCATTCCTTACCTGAGCTCCTTTTACCTGGATAAGGGATGGTTTGATGAGGCTGTTGCCATTATTGACAAGGGGCTTGAGATTGCGCCTTCGGATGTGGGCCTGATCTTTGAGCTGGGTGTGGTTTACGACAAGCAGGGCCGGGCCGATGAGGCCGTGGAACAGATGAAAAAGGTGATCGCGATCGACCCGGAGCATGCGGATGCGTTGAACTATGTCGGGTATACTTACGCGGATAAGGGAATCCACCTTGACGAAGCCGAGCGCATGATCAAGAAGGCCTTGGAAAAGAAGCCGGATAACGGGTATATCATCGACAGCCTCGGATGGTTGTATTACAAAAAAGGACTGATTGAGGAGGCTGCGACCTGCCTTGAAAAAGCCGCAAGCATTGTGCCGGAAGATCCGACCATTCTGGAGCACCTGGGGGATATCTATTTGGAGATGGACGATCCGCAAAAAGCCCTTGAGGTCTATGAGCGCTCCCTGATGAAGAAGGAAAACGACAAGACCGGCATTGAAAAGAAGATCAAATCGCTCAAGGAAAAGGGCGTCAGTCCTGATGAGTAGGGCGGCCGGCCTCATCCTTTTCCTGGTTATCCTTTTTCTTCCCGCCTGCGCCGGCGTGAGGGGACCCGCCCGCATTCAGGGTTCCATTGAATCCCAACAGGCCGCCCTTCTTTTGTCCGGTCTGGAGGCTCAGACAGGAAGGAACTGCTTTGTCAAGGGGATCGGCAGGATCAGGCTCTGGGGGGAAAGCAATCTGCCGGTGTCGCGCATGGCATGGCTGGGCGCAACGGACGGACGGCTGCGCATGGAGGTGATGGGCCCGTCCGGCCAGCCCTTTGCCAAGCTGGTCTATGACGGCAAAGGATATTCCCTTCTGTCCCCCTATGAGCATGCCATTTACCACAAATCCGGTGCGGATCCGAGCCTGGAGCCCCTAACCGGGGTTCCGATTCGGGCAAGCGAGATTGTTTTTTACCTGGCTGGTCTGATTCCTGTTTACGCGCATGACAGGGTGCTGCTGCAAAAGGAAAATGCTGCGGATGTGCTGGTGTTGAAGAAGCGGTTTGGCGGGGTGGTGGAAAAGATATACATAAACAGCGATGAGAAAAGGGTTCAAAAGGTCGAGGTGTTTTGCCGGGGCCGCCTGGTGTATTACGCCGAGTTGGATAGGATCAAAGAGGTCAATGGGTATGGGATTCCATTTGACCTGGTTGTCGCCACGGATCAGGAAGCCGGGTTCAGCCTGGCCGTGGATCGGTGCTGGACCGATTTTTCAGTTACCGATGAAATGTTCCTCCTTGAGCAGCCGTAAGCGACAAAGAAGGCAGACAGGGTTTTAAGCGGCGCATGGAGAAGAAAAGTGATCGTGAAGAACGATGAAATCAGCGATTCCCTTAAAGGCCTGAAATCCCTTTTGGATCAGAGAGAGGCGCAAGGGTTGAACCCTTTGGCCGCCCGGAGCGTGGATGGGATTCGCCGCGTTCCGGAACCCCGCCTTGAAAGCGATTACCGCCAGGGCTTTGCCGTGGATGTGGACCGCATCCTGTATTCCTTGGCCTATACCCGGTATTTTGACAAGACCCAGGTTTTTTATCTGATCGAAAACGATCACATCACCCACCGGATGCTGCATGTTCAGCTGGTCTCAAAGATCGCCCGGACCATCGGAAGGTTTTTGGGGTTAAACGGGGACCTTATCGAGGCGATCGCCATCGGCCATGACATCGGTCATCCGCCCTTTGGTCATGACGGCGAGCGGTTTTTGTCCGATATCTGCACCCGCCATGGCATCGGCCTGTTTTTCCATAATGTGCAGAGCGTCCAGTTTCTGGAAAAGGTCGAGCGCAAAGGCCAGGGGTGGAACCTCTGCCTTCAGACCCTGGACGGGATTTTATGCCATGACGGGGAGATCCATAACCGTACCCTGGCCCCCATGCAGGACAAGGGGTTTGCCGATTATGACCGGGAGGTCATGGAGAAAAAATCGGGCCGCAAGATCCGGCTCGTGCCCATGACCCTGGAAGGGTGCGTGGTCCGGTTTGCGGACACCATCAGCTATATCGGCAGGGATATCGAGGATGCGATCCGGCTCAACCTGATCAAACGCTCCGATCTTCCCCGTGAGAGCGTAAACCGCCTGGGAAACACCAACGGCACCATCGTTTACTCCCTGGTGACCGATGTGATTACAAACAGCTACAAAAAACCGTATATCGCCTTCAGCGAGGAGGTGTCAGAGGCCCTGATCCGGTTAAAAAGTTTCAACTACGAGGCAATTTACATGAACCCCAGGATAAAAAAGCACCAGAAGACGATTCGGGAGCTGTTTGAAATCGTGTTTGACAGGTTTCTTGAGGACATCCATCAAAAGCATTTAGATTCTCCGATCTATACCAATTTTATCGATGGCATGTCCGCCGCTTATATAGAGAGCCATCGACCGGCGGAGATTGTCCGGGACTTCATCTCGGGGATGACCGACGGATATTTTCTTAAACAATCTCCTGATGGATTAAATATTAAGCCTATGATTATATAATATTTTTTAATATTATAATTTCAATACATTTTACCACAGTCATTTCCCTTCGCCCATGTATCAGAAAAGAACCTACAGATGGTTGATTGATTCTGATGAGGCCCTGGCCGTGTTTGAGGTGAGGGTTCGGGAGACAGACCTGTGGATGCAGGCGGATAAACCGCTCAATGCCGAAACCCGGGAGCTTGTCTTAAAATACAGGGGGTTTATCGAGGCCTATATCAGGAATCATCCCGGGTTTTTATACACACGGGATCCCTGGATCATTAAAGAACCTGCGCCGCAAATCGTAACAGACATGTGTGATGCGGCCGGCCGCGCCGGGGTCGGCCCTATGGCCGCGGTGGCGGGCGCCATTGCAGAGCATGTGGGCCGGGACCTGCTTTCCCTTTCAAAACAGGTGATTGTTGAAAACGGCGGGGATATTTTTGTAAAGCTGGACCGCCCCTTCATTTCGGCGGTTTACGCCGGAAATTCCCCTTTGAGCCTGAGGTTCGGCCTTTGCCTGGATTCGAGGAAAAATCCTCTTTCCGTCTGCACCTCCTCGGGCAGGGTGGGGCATTCCTTCAGCATGGGGAGGGCGGACGCCGTGTGCGTGATTTCCAGGTCCTGCGCCCTTGCCGATGCCGCCGCAACCGCCATCTGCAATCGGATTTTGTCGAAACAGGACATTGAGGCGGCCATTGATTTTGGAAAACAAATCAAAGGGGTTTTGGGGATTGTGGCCGTGTTCAGGGATAAGATGGGGGTATGGGGGGAGGTGGAGGTGGTTCCCATAGACAAACGGTCATCCGCAAGCCCCATGAAAAAGGGTGTGTTTGAGGCAAAACCCGGCAAAAAACGGTTGAGTTTTTGAATAAAAGAAGTCAGTATGGAAATTCGAAAATAGAGGGATAACCTGAATCAGGGAGAGTTTTATGAAAAAGATCAAAATTGTATTCTGGTTGCTTGTTTTGGGCCTGGCGGGTCTTGCCGTCTATCAGAACCATACTTTTCTTCTTGAAAAATATGAGATCCGGATCGATCTCGGCCTGGTGGATTATCACACCTCGAACCTGCCGGTGGTGGTTTACCTTCTGGCGTTTTTTTTCGCCGGGATTCTTTTTTCCCTGGTTTTCAGCCTTTCCCATCGATTTCGGGCGAGAAAAACCATTCGCAGCCTAACCGACGAGATCAACGCCGAGAAAAAGCGGGCATCTGAATTGGAGGCCAGGCTGGTATCGTCGGGTGTTCAATCAGGCGCAGCGCCGGTTTCGTCTGAAAACCGGAAGAATGAATAAGCGGCTGCCTCATGGGAATTTCAACCGATTCCAGTCTTCAACACCGGTCATGACCCCATCTGCGCCCACCCCCATGATCGAGCAGTATCTGGCGATCAAGCGCCAGTATGCGGACTTTATTCTGCTCTATCGCATGGGGGATTTTTATGAGATGTTTTTTGAGGACGCCAGGCTGGCGTCTGCGGCGCTTGAGATCGCCCTGACCTCCCGGAACAAAAACAGCGCCGATGCCGTGCCCATGTGCGGGGTGCCGGTCAAGGCCGCAAATGGGTATATCGGAAGGCTGATTGATAAGGGGTATAAGGTCGCTGTCTGTGAACAGACCGAGGATCCGGCAAAGGCCAAAGGGCTTGTTCAGCGCGACGTGGTCCGCGTCATCACCCCGGGCATGGTGATCAGCCATGAACTCTTAGACGAAAAGACCAATAATTTCGTGCTGGCTGTATGCCGGTCCGGCGGCTCGATCGGGATCTCCAGCCTGGATCTGTCCACCGGCTGCTTTAAAACCGCTGAATCGGAAAGGCCGTCCGCGGTTTTAGAGGAAGCCCTTCGGATCTCTCCCAGCGAAATCCTTCTGCCGGAATCTTTAAAAAACGATCCCTTTTTTCTATCTTTTGCAAAAGACTTTTCCCACAGGGCGATCACCTTTCTTTCCGATGCGGTGTTTGATTTTCAGACCGCCCGTAAACGGCTGTTGGATCAGTTCCAGCAAGACAGCCTTGAGGCCCTGGGGTGTGCGAATTTAAAGGCTGCTGTATCGGCCTCGGGCGCTCTTCTTTTTTATGTCCTGGAAACCCAGAAGCGGGCGGTTCGGCATCTGCCCGGCATAGAGACATACCTTTTGGATCACTACCTGTTCATCGATGCGGTGAGCTGCCGCAACCTGGAGCTTTTAAAAAATATTCAGACCGGCACAAGGAAGGGGACGCTGTTTGAGGTGATCGATGCCACGGTGACGGCCATGGGGGGCCGGCTGCTCAAGCAATGGCTGCGCTACCCGCTTTTGGATGCAAATGAAATCAATGAGCGGCTTGATGCGGTTTTCGAGGCGAAACAGAAGGCGTCCTGCCGAAGGTCCATTCGGGAGGCCTTAAAATCCGTCTCCGATATCGAACGGCTGGAATCTCGGATCGCCCTGGGGCAGTGCAGCGCAAGGGAGCTTGTGGCCCTTAAAGATTCGATTCTTGCTTTGCCGGTTATTATCTCAAACCTGAAGGGGTTTGATTCGGGCCTGTTGAAATGGGATGCCGCGCTTTTTGTCCGGCTTGAGGAAACCGCCCGGCTGATTGAGAAGTATATTGTGGATGATCCTCCCCCTGTAGTAAACGAGGGCGGCATGATACGGGAGGGGTGCAGCCCGGAGCTCGATGAGCTGATCGGCATATCCAGGGACGGGAAAGGCTATCTGGCCGAGTTGGAGTCCAAGGAGAGGGAAAGGACCGGGATCAGCACCCTGAAGGTGAGGTACAATAAAATCTTCGGTTATTACATCGAGGTGTCCAAAAGCCATCTGTCATCTGTTCCTTCCCATTATATTCGAAAACAGACCCTGGTTCATGCGGAACGCTATATCACCGACGAGCTCAAGACCTTCGAGACCCGGGTGTTGAATGCGGAGGAGAGGCGGGCGGCCCTGGAGTATGAGATTTTCAACTCCGTACGGGAGTCGGTCGTCCAAAACAACGCGCCTTTGATGCAGGCCGCCGGGTTCATCGCCAGGTTGGACTGCCTGATGGGGTTTGCTCAGATAGCGGACCAGAACGACTATCACCGACCTGAAATAAACACGCAAGGGGTGATTCATATCGAGGACGGCCGCCATCCGGTGGTGGAGCGGATGATCCCGGGCGGGCGGTTTGTCCCCAACAGCATTCACCTGGATAATTCCGATCAGCAGGTGCTGATCGTGACCGGGCCCAATATGGCCGGCAAATCCACGGCGCTTCGTCAGGTCGCCCTCATCGTTTTGATGGCGCATATGGGCTGCTTTGTGCCGGCACGCCATGCCTCCGTTTCACTGACAGACCGGATCTTCACCCGGGTCGGCGCCCTGGACAACCTTTCCCAGGGGCAAAGCACCTTCATGGTGGAGATGGAGGAGACAGCAAGGATCATCACCAACGCCTCGGCCGGCAGCCTCGTGGTGATCGATGAAATCGGGAGGGGGACCAGCACCTTTGACGGTCTGAGCATCGCCTGGGCTGTGGCGGAGTTTCTGCATGATCTGCACGGATGCGGGGTAAAGACCCTTCTGGCCACCCATTACCACGAGCTGACCCAGCTTGCCGGAATAAAGCCCCGGGTCAAGAATTTTTCCATCGCGGTCAAGGAATGGAACGACGAGATCATATTCCTTCACAAGATGGTTGAAGGCGGGGCCAATCGGAGTTATGGAATACAGGTGGCCCGCCTGGCGGGGATACCCTCGACCGTGGTGAAAAGGGCCCAGGAGGTGCTTTCCCACATTGAGCAATACGGGCATGTACTGGGAGATCAGACACAACCCGATGGGGAAGGTGAATCCCGCAAAAAGGGGCAGGTTCAGCTCAGCCTGTTTAAAACACCCGAGCAGATGATTATGGAACAATTAAGACAGGTCGATCCCAATTCGATAACCCCCCTGGAGGCGCTCAACTTTCTGAGCATGCTCAAGAAAAAGGTCGGCCCTGGTGATGAAAACAGCAGGATTAAGGCATTGGGGGTTTGATTATATAGATGTTTAGGATAAACCTGAAAATTTTCAGACTGTTTCTTCTCGGTTGCTGTCTGGCGGTGATCTATGGGACCGGCGAATCATTCGGGAGCACGGCCCGGCAGCTTTATTTAGCGGCCGAGGAGTGCTATAAGGCGCTTCAAAACAACCCCCGAAAACAGGAATACCGGAGTTATTGGCTGGAGTGTATTGAAAAGTTCCAAAAGGTGCACCAGCAGAGTCCCACGGGGCCATGGGCTGCGGCCGGGCTTTATCAGGCCGGGTGCCTTTATGTGGAGCTTCATCGGCATTCCGGCGTGGAGGCCGACATTCAGGCGGCGGAGCAAATCTTTGAACGGATTGTTCATGACTATCCCCGGAGTGATTACAGCCAGAGGGCCAGGGCGCGCCTGAGTGAGCTGTCTTCTTCATCCACCCCTTCGATTCAGGAAGTCGTCCAAAATCATGAGGCTGCAGGCCCGGTTGCATCCGATTCAAAGAACCCGGCTGAGGATGCGGAAAAAGCCGTTGTGACCGGAATCCGTTACTGGTCGAACCCCGAGTATACCCGCGTGGTGATCGATGCGGACCGGGAGACCTCGTTTCAAAACAACCTGCTCAACAAGGACCCTTCCCTCAACATACCCAACCAGAGGCTTTATGTGGATCTGATGAACAGCCGTCTGGGGGATATTGAAAAGACCCTTCCCATCAACGACAGCCTGCTTGAATCGGCCCGGGCGGGCCAGTACACGGCGGATACGGTCCGGGTGGTGGTGGACATCAAGTCCTTTCACAGCTACAACGT
The DNA here is from genome assembly GCA_020722245.1 of Desulfonema limicola. Classification (GTDB taxonomy): domain Bacteria; phylum Desulfobacterota; class Desulfobacteria; order Desulfobacterales; family Desulfosalsimonadaceae; genus DYLE01. Next base: position 10,924 of record DYLE01000015.1, on the reverse strand, counting down.
GTTTTCCCTGCGAAACCCCTTCAGGATCGTCATCGACGTCTGGGGGGCCTCAACGGAAAGAGCTGAAGCTCCCCAAACAGAGGAGGCGGACCATGCCTCCCTCGTGCGACAGCTGTCCTTGGGGGTCCGGCGGGTTGTTATTGATCCGGGGCACGGGGGCAAGGACTACGGCGCCCCTGGTTGTATCAAGGGGGTTCATGAAAAGCAGGTGGTTTTGCAGATCGCCAAGAAACTTGCCGAAAAGGTGAAACGGGAACTCAATTGCGAGGTGATTTTAACCCGCACCACCGACACCTTTCTGACCCTGGAGGAACGCACGGCCATCGCAAACACCCAGCGGGCCGACCTGTTTATCTCCCTTCACGCGAACGCCTCCCGGGACCAGCGGGCCTCGGGGATCGAAACCTATTTTTTAAACCTGACCACCGACAACGAATCCATCTCGGTGGCGGCGCGGGAGAATGCGACATCCGAAAAGAATATCAGTGAGCTTCAGGCGATTTTAAACGATCTGCTGCAGAACGCCAAGATCAACGAGTCCCGGCGGCTGGCCACCTATGTGCAGGATTCCCTTTACAGCCATGTGGCGAAGAAATACAGCCGTGTTCACAACAAGGGGGTCAAGCGGGCTCCTTTTTATGTTCTGCTCGGGGCGCAGATGCCGGCTATTCTTGTTGAAACCTCTTTTATCAGCAATCAAATCGAATGCGGGCGCCTGGTGGATTCCAAATACCAGGATACCCTGTGCGAGGGGATTGTCGGGGGAATTCAAAAATACATAGAGGAAACCCGGCCCACCGCATACACCCAGCCGCCGGGACAGGGGGATTCTTAGGCTGTGCCGTGGGTTACGGCTGGGAACTAATTATCGTTTATTGGAAAAAACAAATGAACAGCATCAAGGCGCTTTCAGTCTTGGACGGCCGGTATGCGGGGTATACCGAGGAACTGGTTGACCTGTTTTCGGAGTTCGGTCTAATCCGGCATAGGGTGTATGTCGAGGTCCAATGGCTTCGGTTTTTGTTCGCCGAGCTGAAGCTGGAAATTTTAAAGAAGTCGGACCTCAAACGGATTTCCTCCATCGCCTCAGAATTTGGCGAGGCGGCCGCGGTGGCCGTGAAGAAAATTGAAAAACAGACCAACCATGATGTCAAGGCGGTGGAGTATTATCTCAAACATAGGCTTGAGGAAATCGGCCTGGGGCGTATCAAGGAGTGGGTTCATTTCGGCTGCACCTCGGAGGATATCAACAACGCCGCCTATGCCCTGATGCTGAAAGCCGGCCGCGATATCGTCGCAACGCATCTGCTTGCGGTGATCGAGAAGATCGAATCCCTGGCCAAAGCCTACAAGGGGGTCCCGATGATCTCCAGGACCCATGGCCAGCCGGCCTCCCCCACCACCGTGGGCAAGGAGTTCGTCAACTTCGCCTGGCGGTTGCGGCTGGAGTATACCAGCCTTCGGATTCTGCATATTCATGCCAAGATGAACGGGGCCAGCGGCAACTTCAACGCCCATCATTTTGTATTCCCCGAGATCAACTGGATCGAGGCCAGCCAGCGGTTCATATCCGATTATCTGGGCGTGACTCCGATTCTTTATACCACCCAGATCAATCCCAACAGCTATATCGCCGAGATGCTTCATGTCCTGATCCGGATCGCCTCTATTATGATTGACCTGGATCGGGACATGTGGGGGTATATCTCTTTCGGGTATTTCCGGCAGGAGCCTTTACCCGGAGAGGTGGGGTCCTCGACCATGCCCCATAAGGTCAACCCCATTGATTTTGAAAACAGCGAAGGGAACATGGGACTGGCGATTTCCGTCATGGCACATCTGTCCGTCAAACTTTTGAATTCCCGGTTCCAGAGGGACCTGACGGACAGCACCGTGCTTCGGAACCTGGGCGCTCTGCTGGGATATTTGCTCATCGGCCTGAAAAGCAGCTTAAAAGGGCTCAACAAGATATCGGTCAATAGAGAGGTGCTGGAGAAAGATCTTCAGGAAAACCCCGAGGTGCTTGCCGAGGCGATACAAACCGCCATGCGGGTGTTTAAGGAGGAGGACCCCTATGAACGGTTAAAGGAGTTGACCCGGGGGAAAAAGATTGCTCTGGAGGAGATCGGAAGGTTTGTTGACGGACTGAAAAAGGTTCCGGATTCATTTAAACAGCGCATGCAAGCCCTGACCGTGGACGGCTACACCGGGCTTGCCGAGCAGCTGGTGGATCATTACTTGAAGGGCCTCCCCCGGTGATCATCGCCGCCGGCTGTGCCGGTTTGCAGTAGTTATAAAAATGTTCTCATTTAAATCCCGGACTGAAAACAGCCGGCGTTTACCCGGATGGGGAAAGATAGCTTGAATTCACCCCTATCCTTTGTTTTTTATTTGATTATTCGGTATAAATAGGTTAGTCAGTAAAAGTAATTTGAATCGAGTCAGGGCTGTTTTTAATTCATGAGACGGCTTTATTTAATAAAACGGAATCGAAAAGTGGGTCAAAACAGATAAGGTGAGGGGTAGATTTTATGGAATTTACGATTGAGTTTGACAAACAGCAGATTGAGGCGATCGAGAACATCCTTCAGGAAGAGCTGATTGATCTGGGGGTGCAGAGCGTCATATTGATGGACCTGGCCGGCAACGTCATTGTCAACCTGGAGAGCGGTGATAAGCGACATGATGTGTATTCCCTGGCGGCGCTTGCGGCGGGCAATTACGGAGCGGTCAGCGCCATGGCCAATATCATCGGCGAGCAGGAGTTCTCGCTCCTTTTTCATAAAGGGGAAGAGGAGAGCATCCATTTCAGCAAGGTGGTCGAGGACCTTTTGCTGCTCACCATTTTCAACAAGAATGTATCCCTGGGCTTTCTGCGCCTGAAGGTGGCGGAGGCGGTCAAGCGGATTCAGGCGTTGATTTAACCCCTGTTCCCTTCTGCGGGGGATCTGTTTTTTGAGGCCGATGGGCGGAGGACTGAGGTTACTGAAGCGTTCATTTCATACTGTCGGAGGTAGATGAGTTGGCTTTAATAAATCCGAAAAAGAAGGAGGTTCAGGTTAAAATAGTCTACTACGGCCCTGGGCGTGGAGGGAAAACAACAAACCTTGAGTATATCAACCGGAAATTTAAAAAGCGGATTCAAAGCGAGATGGTGACGGTCAAGACCTACGGCGACCGCACCCTTTTTTTTGACTTTCTGCCTTTTGATATCGGGGAAATCAAGGGGCACAGCATCAAGATCCAGCTTTATACCGTACCCGGCCAGGTGAAGTACAATGCCACGAGACGACTGGTTTTAAGGGGCGTGGACGGGATTGTTTTTGTAGCAGACTCCATGGATTTAAGACGGGAAATGAATATCCGTTCCCTTCAGAACCTGAAGGAAAATCTGGAGACCTTCAACAAGAATATTTTCAACATTCCGCTGGTCATGCAATACAACAAACGCGACCTGGAGGAGGAAGGGATCCCCATCCTTTCCATCGATACCCTTCAAAAGGATTTGAACAGCCGGTTGCAGGCGCCTTTTTTCCCTGCCAGCGCCGTGCGGGGGGATAATGTGGCCGCGACCATGAAAAAGATTATTGCGTTCACCGTAAGCTCCTTGAGAAAGAAACTGGAATAGGAGGGAGAGACATTGAGCGATCTAAACGATGAGGAAAGCCTCGGCTCCGAGGTTTCAAACCGTCTGGATGCGTTGTTCGGGGATGAGGATGCCGCAGAGACACCAGGGGGAAAGCCTTTGCCGGAAGGCGAGCCGGGCGTCCAGAATGCGGCCCGCCCGCCGGAAAAAGAGAGCAAAGCCGGGTTGCAGCATGGAGGACCGGCTGAGGATTCGCCCCTCAAGAACCTGAAGGCCCTGGTCTTCTCCATCGACTGGGAGATCACCGATGAAACCATGGTGGCGTTTCTCGAGGAGATCAAACGGCTTGAGAAAAGGTACAAGGATGACAAGGTGTTTTCCCTTTTCCTGAAGCTTCATGATTCGGTCGGCAGGTATATCAAGGCCAGAAAAGCCCGGGCGCATCCCGACTCCATGAAATTCATCGCCTCGGTGTTTAAGAGTTTTGAAAGGGCGGTGCTGACCCCTGGTATGACCGAGATGCAGAAAAAGAAGCTGCTTTCAGCCGAGGTGAAAAAATTCAAGGCGTTCAAGCAGCGGATTCGCGTTATGGAGGAGGCTGCGGCGCCCGCGGAGGAGGCGGCCTATGAAGAGATCAGGATCGAAAAGGCCGCTGCCCCCGTTTTGGAAAAGGCCCTTGAAAAACCTGCAATACCGCTGGAATCCCAGGCGGCTCTTGATTATCTCGTCGCGGAGATTCGCAAGATGATCCGGGCTGAATTCCAGACCCTGTTGCAGATCATCAAAAATCTGGGCGCATAACCCTATACGGAGGCGGAGCCATGAGTGCATTGTCAGGAGATATTTCCAGGCTGGTGCTTAAGCGGACCGTCCGGGCGGACCTGGGGGAGGTCTCCCTGGACAGCGAGATGCTGCAGGTCCTGATGGAGCTTGACGGGCGGAAGAATATCGCCCAGGTGGCCCGTTCCCTTAACATGAACATCAAGCACCTGCGGATCGTTTTAAACAAGCTTTACAACCTTCGCTTATGTGAGGCCGCAAGGGAAGCCATTCCTTTGCTGGATCGCAACTTTCTGAGGGACCTTTCCGCCGAGCTGTCCCGCGCCATGGGACCCATCGCCGATGTGGTGATCGAGGATGAAATCAATGAGATGGGGGAGGACCCCGAAAGGTTTCCCGCCCACCGGGCGGCCGAGCTGGTGGATATGCTGGCCCGGCAGATCCCCCGAGAGGAAAGGAAGGTGGCGTTTCAGCAGGCGATGGTCAAAAGGCTTCGAGAAATAAAAACCTAGAAGACAAATTTTGGCGACATGGATAACCACCAGGAAATATGGATGAAAGGGTATCGACGGCCAACGTATAAGCAAGGAGGTTAGATTATGATCACGGTCATCTGTGAGGAGTGCGGAAAGGTATACCATATCGATCCTGATAAGCTCCAACGCTATAAAGGAAGAAATATCAGGGTGAGATGCGGGGAGTGCGGTCATGTGACTCAAATATCCAAGCTGCTTGAGGCGACCGAGGAACCCGAGGCGGCGGTTGCGGAGGAACCTGTTTCCGCGCCGTCTGAAGAACCGGGGGTCTCCGAATACGAGGATGTGGCCGCCCCAAAGCCGGAGGCGGCCGCGCGGGCGGTATCCGAGGCCCGACCCGGCGGATGGATCGGCCTAAGGGGCAAGATGTTTATCCTGTTTTTGTTTATTCCAATTCTTTTGATGGCGGCCGCAGGGTATATCGCCCAGCTTCAGCTCAACACCCTTGCAACGGAAATCACCGATGAGAGCACCAAACTGGTGCTGGAGGAAGGTAAGGAAAGGCTGATGCAAAAAGCCAGGGATGTGGCGTTGCAGTGTGAGATTTACCTGCGGGCGCATCCGGATCTTCAGCGGGAAGACTTTTTTTATGATCCTGAGTTTAACGCCATCGCCGTTCAGACCGTGGGAAAGTCAGGGTATACCGCCCTGATTCAGGAGCCTGACCCCTCACGGGGTGAGAACTGGACCATCTGGGCGCATCCAAATCCCAATATCATCGGGATCGATGATATCGACCTGCTTCGAAAAGCCTTAGGCCCCCATTTTGAGCCCTTCTGGGAAATCCTCGTCAAGGCCGCAGGCAGAAAAGAGTCCGAGGGGTTTTACACCTGGAAGGACCCTGATGGAAAGCTTCGGGAAAAATACATGGCCGTCACGCCGATCCGCATTGAGAACACCCCGTTTCTTTTGATGAGCACGGAATACATCGATGAGTTTATCAAAAAGGCTGATTATTTAAAAACCCATGCCAAGGAGACGACCACGAGGATTCGGAACATAAACGTGGGGGTGCTGCTGGTCGTCATCGTTATTATCGGGCTTTGCATCATCATCTATGGATACCGGCTGACGAGCAGTATCCAGTACCTGACGGAGGCTGCGGACCGGATCAGCGTGGGCGATCTTGAGGCCGAGATCGAGGTCAAGTCCAAGGATGAGATCGGAAACCTCGCAGACGCCATCTCCCGAATGCAGGACAGTCTGAGGTTTTCCATTGAGCGGTTAAGAAGAAGACGATAAGCTTTAATTATTATGACCGGCAAGCAATGCGCTTTATCGTGAGGAGCGCATTACTTGTTCTTTAACCGGATGCAGGGGAGCCGTTGGAGCACGACCAGAAAATGATCATCATACCCAGGGAACAGCCTGTTATCGAAGGGCTGAACAGCTATTACCTGAATATTCATCGGCTGATGGAGCACTACCAGGGGGAGGTGGGCACCGGGGGCATCTACTTCAAATCCCCGGCCGCGGAAGCCGCCGTTTTTTTTGATGAGAATAACATTTTAAACAGCTGTTATTACGATAAAAAAGAGGTATTGCGGGGAGAGGGCGCTCTAGACAGGATTATTGAAAGCGCATCCGTCAACAATTTTTTCGTGTCCGTCTATCATGTGCCGGCGGAGCGGGTTTATTTCTGGGCCAACCTCTCGAATGCCGAGGCGCTGTATACGGATTTGACCTCGGATTTTACAAACCTTGAAGCCCTGATCCTCAAGATGGAGTCGGAGAAGCTCACCGGGTATATCGAGGTGGACCTCTCCCCCAAGGCCCAGGGGGGGTTTTTGTTTTTCTATAACGGAGAGGTGATCGGCGGGTCTTCCGGTGGAAGCGGGGGCGGGGTGGATCGAACCACGGGATACCGTGAGGATCTGATCGAAAGATCGCGTAAAACCAGCGGCCGGTTTCATGTTCGAAGGATCGCTTTGGAGAAGATTTCGGCCCTGTCCAGCCCCGTTTCGGCGCATCAACCCGCACCGGTCGTAAAGCCGACCGTGAAGCCGGCGACGATTTTAAAGCCTGGTCCTCCCTCGAAACCGGCGCCCGCTCCCAAGCCGGCGGCCTCGGATCCGGACAGGGCGCTTCAGATGCTTCAGGCGCTGCTTTCCCTGACGGAGCGGCTGGTTTATTCAAGCCGGAAAAGCAGGGCCGATTTTGCGACCCTTCTGAAGCAGAAGTGTATGGAAAAGGCCGACAGGTATGAGTTTTTGGACCCCTTTGCCGGGGAGTTTCAGTACCGAAACGGAAGGGTGAGCTTTTCCGGAAAGGCCTCTCCCAAACAGCTGGTCGTTGCCGTTGTGGAGTGCGTACGTGACATCGTCGCCGGCCTCGGCATGCTTTCAAGTTATGGCAAATACCTTGAATCCTGGAAAAAGGGGTTCTCCCAGGAGATCATCGATTTTGATATCCAGATATAAAAACGCCCTTTAGGCTAAGGAGAAAATGAGACCGAGGGTATTGCTCGTTGACGATGAGGAAAGCTGGCTGCGCCTGATGGAGGTGGAACTGCGGGTTTACGCGGACGCCTTTTCCGTCATGACGGCCAGAAGCGGGAACGAAGCCCTGGGCATCCTGGAAAAGAACCCGGTGGCGGTGGTGGTTTCCGATCTGAGGATGCCGGGGATGGATGGTTTCGAGCTGTTGTCTCGAATACTGGCCAATTACCCGGATATCCCGGTTTTTATTGTGACCGCCCATGACAAGCCCAAAACCCGGGAGGTGGTGTTTAAAAGCGGGGCTTCCGGGTATCTTAAAAAACCGTTTCCTTCCGAGGAACTGGGGGAAGCCATCCTTCACACCCTGAAAAAAAGGTCCGAGGGGGGGAGCCTTCATAATGTTTCTCTGGAAACCTTTTTGCAGCTCATCGAGATGGAACAGCAGACCTGCACCCTGCGTGTGGAGGATAAAAACAAGGGAAGGGACGGGGTTCTGTTTTTCAAAAACGGGGAGTTGATGAATGCGCGAATCGGCAGCCGAAAGGGAAAGGACGCTGCTTACGAGATACTCTCTTGGTCAAAGGTTACATTGTCCATTGAGCATGCCTGCGCGATTCAGGAAAACGCCATCAAATGCGACCTTCAGGCCATTTTGCTCGATGCCATGCGCTACCGGGATGAAAACAATGTGCAGGGAAACTCACCCGGCGCGAAACCCGGGCCTCTTTCCCAAGCCACCCCCCTTGACGGTGCAGCGAAGGCGGAAAAACCCCTGGCCAAAAAGCCTTTTGCGGCCAGGCCGGTATCTCCCAATCCATCCGCTGCCCCGGCTTCTCGAAATGGCGCTGATTTTTCAAGGATGTCTCCTGTAGATGCCGTTCGCAACCGGCTTGACATAGAGATCGGCAAAAAAGGAGGGATTCAGGATATTTATCAGGATCAACGGTGGGAGGGGTTGATCTATCAGGCGTCGCATCTCGGGGAAATACTTGGCTGTGGTGGACTCAATGTCATTTATATCGACAAAGGGTCTGATGGACAGTACGTCATTGTTCCCGGAAAAGAGATCACCGTGGTTACGGTTTCACCCGATTCCCCCAGGGATCGGATTATCAACGCGTTGATTTGATACAGGTTGTTGGAAAACCCATGAAGGATATATTCAGGGATCTTCTGGAAACCGAAGGTGTTCACGGTCTGGTCGTTGTTTCAGATGTGGGCGATCTCGTGCTCAGCAGGTTTTCTGAAAAGTTTTCTTATGAGGAAAAGAAATTGAGCCAGGTCGGCTGGGCCACCTTTGTCATTGAGCTGATGGGTGTTCGAGAAGCCGAACTGATTTATGACACCGCCCGGCTGTATATTCGAAAGAGCCTATCCGGTTATCTGATCGTCGTTTTAGATGAGGAGGCGCCGGTATCCATGGTCCGCATCGGCTGTGAGGCGATGCTTCCCTCCCTTGACAAAATGAAATCGACCGGTAAGCGGATCAGCGAGATTTTAAGAAAAAAGATATTTTAGCGCCATTCACTGGGTACACTTTTTTGGGGTTTTGCCGATGCGAATCGCATCCGTAAAACCTGTCTTCACCCGCCTCCTCTGGTTTAAGCCATTAGAAAAAACACATCAGTCATTTTCGTTGAGGTCTTTTCTTAAATTAGATATGATGTTTCTATAAACCCGGTATCAATAACTCTGCCAACCGGTCAGGAACGGAGGTCGGTTCTATGGATCAGCTTGCAACAACGGAGAAACTTGAATCCCGGTTAAAGACAGCCGAGGCCTATGAGACCCATGGCCTCTACGATGAGGCCCTGGTGCTGTATAAAAGCATCCTTTCAGCGGAATCTGAATTAAACGAGGCGGTCCGTAAGCGGGTTCAGGCAAAGATCGATGCGCTGGGCAAGGAGATAGAAGAGGATCAGGAGGTCGCCTATGACCTGTCCTCGGAAGAGGTCACCCATATCAAGGCTGAGCTTTCCCTGGGGGAGAGCGCCCCTGAGGTTTTTGACAGCGCCTCGGCATTCAAAGAACTGGGGCTTTTTAAAGAGGCGGTTTCAGAGTACAAAAAGCTTTTTAAAACAGACTATCCCCCGGATCAGTATCTTGCCTCATTTCTGGAGTGCCTGCTGGCGATTTATCCACCCTCTCAGGTGATTGATTATGTCGACAAATTCATCAAGGAGAATGATCTGCCGAAAAAAACAGCGGCGGTCGTCAAGTTTCAGCTCGGCAGGGAGCTGGATATGCGGGATTACAAGGAACTGGCGGTTCGCTGCTACGAGGCGGTTCAGCGTATCGACCCGATCTATCCCAAGATCAAGGAGAAGATCGAATCCGCCCGTCCGGAGAAGCGGTTTGATTCCCGGTATGATTATCTGATCCGAAACAAGATTGTCGATACGAATCAGCTTCAGAAATGCTTGACCCTCTCCAAGCAGATGAAAAAAAGCGTGGAGACGGTCCTGATGGAGCAGTTTAAAATCTCCAAGGAAGAGATCGGGAAATCCCTCTCCGCCTATTACCAGTGCCCGTTTAAAGCCTTTGATCCTAAAATGGAGGTTCCCTACGAGCTGATCAGTAATTTAAAAAAGCCGTTTTTGCTCCAGGACCTGTGGGTTCCCCTTCACTGGGATATCGATCACATCGAGATTCTGATGGATGATCCCAAGGACGTTCGCAAGCTGGATCATGCCAAGGCCTTGTTTAAGACCAATAAGTTCATATTCTCCGTAGGGATCAAGGAGGATATCGAAGCCACCATCAACTATTTTTTCACTGAAAAGAAGACGGCAGCGGCGGGGGGCCAGAACAGGGAGGCGGCAGGGGATTATGATGAGATGCCGGAAATCGCCTTTGAGGAGGAAGAGGAGGAGGAAGAATCCGCCGAGGTGTTTACCGAGGCGTCCGGAAAGATCGTTCGGCTGGTTGACCAGATCCTTATCACCGCCTACCGCAAGAATTCATCCGATATCCATATAGAGCCTTCCACGATCACCAAGCGGACAAAGATCCGTTTCAGAATCGACGGGATCTGTCAGGATTTCCTGGAGGTGCCCAACTCTTTTGCGAACGCGATTGTCTCCCGGATTAAAATCATGAGCAACCTGGATATCGCCGAGCATCGTCTGCCCCAGGACGGGAAGATCAAGTTCAAACGAAAAGGGGTGCCTCCGTTTGAATTGCGGGTGGCGGTGCTGCCGACGGCGGGGCAGCAGGAGGATGTCGTCATGCGTATTCTTCCTGCAGCCGGCGCCATGGAGCTCAAGGACCTTTCCTTGACGGAAAGGAACCAGGAGGCTTTAAAACGGGCGATCTTAAAACCCTACGGCATTGTGCTGGTCGTGGGGCCCACGGGATCCGGAAAAACCACCACCCTGCACTCCGCGCTGCATCATATCAACAGCCCGGAACGAAAGATCTGGACCGCCGAAGACCCGGTGGAAATCAGTCAGCTCGGGCTCAGGCAGGTCGAGGTCAAGGACAAGATCGGGCTGGATTTCGCCCGGGTCATGCGCGCATTTTTACGGGCCGATCCGGACGTGATCATGGTCGGTGAGATGCGGGATTACGAGACCGCCGCCATC
>DYLE01000014.1:17016-22773 GCA_020722245.1 Desulfonema limicola | reverse complement strand
GAAGGCGGAAGGTAGAAGGCGGAAGGTGAAATTTTTCTATGTCCTTTGTGATCTCTGGGGTTAAATCCTTCATTTTTCGAACTTGGAAAACCTAAGTTTTTTGGAAGTATCATTGGGGTCCAGGAAATGGGACTGCCCGCAGGGGCGGTTTTTTTTATTTTATACCCATGACGGCGGATAACTGATGCAAAACCTTCTGCCCTGGCTGGCCTTAAAAAGGGTTCCCGGTATCGGAAACCACCTGTACGGGCGGCTGATCGATAGGTTTGAAACCCCGGACAAGGTGTTTGAAGCTTCAAAATCCGAGCTGGTCAAGGTCGAGGGGGTGAGCCCGGCCCTGGCCGACGCCATTAAGGGATACCGGCCCGACGAGGAATTGCAGAAGGAGATCGATCTTGCTCAAAAGCAGGGAGTCCGGATCATCACCCTGGGAGATTCGGAGTATCCGGCCCTGCTCAAGCAGATCCATGATCCTCCGCCTTACCTTTATCTGAAAGGAAGTCTTGCGGGGACCGAGACCGGCATCGCTGTGGTCGGGGCCAGAAACGCCTCCAGTTATGGAATGGCCATGGCCAAGCAGCTCTGCCGGGATTTGGCGCTGATGGGCATGACCATTGTCAGCGGCATGGCCCGGGGGATTGATACGGCCGCGCATACGGGCGCCCTGGAGGCTGAAGGAAAAACCGTGGCGGTGCTGGGAAGCGGCCTGGGGGTGATTTATCCCTATGAGAACAAAAATCTTTTTTACCGGATTAGTGAAACCGGGGCTGTGGTTTCGGAGTTTCCCATGATGGAGGAACCGCTGCCCTATAACTTTCCGGCCAGAAACCGGATCATTTCAGGGATGACCTTGGGGACCGTGGTGGTGGAGGCGGCTAAAAGAAGCGGCTCCCTGATCACGGCCCGTCTGGCCGGGGAGCAGGGAAGGGAGGTGTTTGCCGTGCCTGGAAACGTCAATTCCTTAAAAAGCGCGGGCGCGCACAATTTGCTGAAGCAGGGCGCCAAGCTGGTCTCCTGCGCCCAGGACGTCATGGAGGAGTTTCCGCAGCTTGCGGCCGGTGTTGCTTCAAAAAGGGTTTCTGGCAAGGCAGGCGCAGAACCCTTATCCACCGCATTGCCGGACCTGACCGGCGAGGAGGCCCGAGTATTTGACATGCTTGAGCCTTACCCGATCCATATCGACGAGCTGAGCCGAAAGGTGAACATGCCGATCGGAAGGCTTTCCGGAATACTTTTAAACCTTGAACTCAAAGGGGCGGTGAGCCAGAGCCCCGGAAAATATTTTTCGATCAGAGAGGATATCAAACGTTGAGCAAGCCGCTTCTTGTTGTTGAATCCCCAACCAAGGTAAAGACCCTTCAAAAATATCTCGGCAAGGGGTACAAAATCGCTTCCACCGTGGGCCACATCAAGGACCTGCCGGAAAATGAGATCGGGATTGATGTGGAAAACGGGTTTGCACCCAAATACGTCACGGTTCGCGGCAAGCAGAAGGTGATCCGGTCCCTGCAGGCCGCAGCCGGGGATACAAACGAGGTCTACCTTGCGCCGGACCCGGACCGGGAAGGGGAGGCCATTGCCTGGCACACGGCCGAGGTCTTGAAAAAAGAAGGAAGGCGGTTTTTCCGCATCCTTTTTCACGAGCTGACTCAAAAAGGGGTGATGTCGGCGCTTTCCTCCCCCCAGACCCTGAACCTGAGCCGGTACAAGGCCCAGCAGACCCGCCGTATTTTAGATCGCCTGGTGGGGTATGAGATCTCCCCCATTCTATGGAAAAAGGTAAAATACGGGCTGAGCGCCGGCCGGGTCCAGTCCGTGGCGGTTCGGCTGATCTGCGAGCGGGAACGGGCGATTCAGGCCTTTGTGCCGGAGGAATACTGGTCCATCACCGCCCTTCTGGAAGGGGGAAACCCTCCGCAGTTTAATGCCAAACTGATCAAAAAAAATGAAAAGAAGCTCACCGTTCCCAATAAAGAGGCGGCTGACGCGGTTCTCTCCGATCTTTCCAAAGCATCTTTCGTGGTGGACCGGATCGTTCAAAAAACCGTGATGCGCAACCCGTATCCGCCGTTTATCACCAGCAAGCTTCAGCAGGAGGCGATTCGCCGGCTGGGGTTTTCGGCCAAAAAAACCATGACCGTGGCCCAGCAGCTCTATGAGGGGATTGATCTGGGGGGCGGGGAGTATGTGGGCCTGATCACCTACATGCGCACGGATTCCATCCGGATCGCCGAGGAGGCGGCGCAAGAAGCCCTGGAGCTGATCCAAAAAACCTTCGGAAAGGACTACGCCCTTGAAAAGCCGCGGTTTTTCAAAAACAAAAACCGGGTCCAGGACGCCCATGAGGCCATCCGCCCCACATCGGTGTTCAACACCCCGGAGAAGCTGGCCCCCCATCTGAGCAAGGACCAGCTGGCCCTCTACCGCCTGATCTGGCAGCGGTTTGTGGCCTCCCAGATGGCCCAGGCCCAGATCAACCAGAACACGATTCTCATAAAGGCAGGCGATTACCTGTTTTCCGCCTCCGGGTCCACCATCAAATTCCCCGGGTTTATGGCGCTTTATCTTCCGGCAGACGATGCCGGCAAACCCAATGAGGAAAAACCGGTTCTGCCCGAGGTTTGCCAGGGGGAAATCCTTTCGCTGATCGCCCTTGAGCCCGGCGAGCATTTCACCGCTCCGCCTCCCCGTTACTCGGAGGCCTCCCTGGTCAAGGCCCTGGAGGAGAACGGGATCGGCCGGCCCAGCACCTATGCCGCGATCCTGTCCACCATTCGGGACAAGGGGTATGTGGACCTGGTCAAGGGGTATTTCCGGCCCAGCGAGCTGGGACTGATCGTAAGCGATCTTCTGGTGGAAAGCTTTCCGGAGGTCTTGAGCGTGGATTTTACGGCCCGCATGGAAACCGACCTGGACCGGGTGGAATCCGCTGAGGCCGATGCCCAACAGATCCTCTCCCGGTTTTACGAGACCTTTGAAAAGAGCCTGAATTCGGCTTCCAAAAATATGCTGAGCATTAAAGGGGTGGGGGTGCCCACGGATCTTGACTGTCCCGTCTGCCATAGAAAGCTGCATATCCGGGTGGGAAAAAACGGGCCGTTTCTGGCGTGCAGCGGGTATCCGGAATGCCGCTATTCCAGGGATTACCAGCGGGATGAAAAGGGCGCCATTCGTGCGGTGGAACCGGTTAAGGAGGCGGCCGAGGGGGAGGTCTGCGAAAAGTGCGGAAGGCCCATGCGGGTCAAGCACGGAAAGTTCGGGGATTTTCTGGCCTGCAGCGGGTATCCGGAATGCAAAAACACCCGCTCCCTGGCTTCATCTTCAAGCGCAAAACCCATCGGCATGTCCTGCCCGGAAGAAGGATGCAACGGCGAGCTGGTGGAACGGGTTTCCAAAAGAGGTAAGGTGTTTTACGGCTGCAGCAACTTTCCCCAGTGCAGTTTTGCCACCTGGGACAGGCCGGTGCCAAAACCCTGCCCGAAATGCGGGGCCGGGTTTATGGTGGAAAAACAGACCAAGAAGGACGGCAAAATTTATGCCTGCCAAAACAAGGAGTGCGGGTACAAAGAACCGGCGGATTAGTGGTTTAAGATGAAAAATCAAGACCCGGCCGTTTATCCTGCCTGGTTTTATGCCGGGCTGTTTCTGCTGTTTGCCGCAGCGGTGTTTTTGATTTATGGAAACACCTTAAATGCCCCGTTTATTTTCGACGATACCAACAATATCGTCGAAAACCGTCATATCCGAATGAGCAAGCTGACCATAGATCAGGTGGGCGAGGTCCTAAAAAACGCCTCCTCACGACCGGTCGCGGATTTCAGCTTTGCATTCAATTATTACTTCGGGAAGTACAATCCTCTCGGGTATCATCTGGTCAACATCCTTATTCATTTTTTTACAGGCGTTCTTTTTTTTATTTTCATAAAAATCACTTTAGGCCTGAGCCTGGACGCCGAGTCAGCCGATACCAAAAATTTTTTGATTCCATTTTTTGCCGCCCTGGTCTGGCTGGTTCATCCACTCCATACCCAGTCCGTCACTTATGTTGTGCAGCGGATGAACGCCATGGCCGCCATGTTCTATCTGCTTTCTTTGATATGCTACATCACAGGCCGCACCGCGCAGCGGGCCGATGCTCCAGACAAAGACAACCCGGAGATTTCTCGGGCAAAGCCCTGGCTCTGGTTTTCGGGGGCTGTGATCTCAGGGCTCCTGGCATTGGGAAGCAAGCAGAACGTCGCCTTTCTTCCGGTGTTTATTTTTTTATACGAATGGTTCTTTTTTCAGGACCTGAACCGGGCCTGGATCAAAAAAAAGCTTCCCTGGATCATAGGGATCATCCTCATCATGGCGGCGGCGGCGGTCCTGCTTATTCGGGCTGCGCCAGTGGCTTTATATTTTTATGAAATTCAAAATTTTACACTTCCCCAGCGGCTGCTCACCGAGGCGAGGGTGGTGATTTTTTACATCAGTTTAATTGTTTTTCCCCATCCTCAGCGCTTGAACCTGGCTCATGACTATCCCCTGTCGTATTCTCTGATGAACCCCTGGACCAGCCTGATGAGCCTGGCGGTCATCATCGGTCTGATCGGGTTTGCGGTGTTTTCCGCAAAAAATGACCGGCTGATCGGCTTTTGTATCCTCTGGTTTTTCGGCAACCTGGCCATTGAATCCTCGTTTGTGGGCCTGGCCTTAATCTTTGAGCACCGCACCTACCTGCCGTCCCTGCTGGTCTGTTTTCTCCCTGTGTTTTTGCTGTTTCGTTACGTGAAGCACCGCTGGATCATAAGTTTATCGCTTTGCCTGATCGTGCTGGTTTTTTCGGTCTGGAGCCATCAGAGAAACCAGGTCTGGGGTGAGCGGCTCAGCGTATGGCAGGATTGTATGGCGAAATCCCCGGACCGGGCCTGGCCGTATCTCAGCTATGGCGTGGATATGGCCGAAAATCAGGAAAAAATCGAGGAGGCTGTCTTTTATATCCAAAAGGCCATGGAGAAAAGACCTGATTTTCCGGAGGCGCTTTTTGCCATGGGGGTTGCCCGCGCCAACCAGAATCGAACGGCTGAGGCCATGGATTATTATCGAAAAGCCTTAAGCCTGAGTCCGCATTTTAAAAAAGCGCACATTGAGCTGGGGCTGGCGCTGGTCAGCATCGGGGATCTGAAAGGGGCTGCCGAGCATTTTTCTCAAGCGGTGCTGCTGGATCCTGAGGATGCCAGGGCTCAGGGGAGCCTGGGCAATGTTTTATCTCAGATGGGAAGGCCGGCGGAAGCCATCCCTCATTACCTGGCGGCGCTGCAAATGGAGCCGCAAAACGCCATGGTGTATAACAATTTGGCCAACGCCTATGTCCGGCTGGGGGAGCTGGAAAAAGCGGTTCAATTTTATGGCAGGGCACTTCAAATCGACCCTGACAATCTCAGCGCGAAACAAAACCTTGCCGTTGTCTTACGGCTAAAAAAAGAAGCACGCTGAACGATTTTTTGAACGCTGAACATCGAACGCTGAACGTCGAACGTTGAATGAGGAGTTTGTTTTTTGTTTGCATTTATTATTGTTCATTCGACATTAAGCCTCGGAAGCTGGGTGCTTTTTTTTTGAACGCTGAACATCGAACGCTGAACGTCGAACGTCGAATGAAGAAGATATTTTTAGGTTTGCTTTTGATTCAAAGTTCAAAGTTCAAAGTTCGATGTTGGACGTTTTTTTTTGAACGCTGAACATCGAACGCTGAACGTCGAACGTCGAATGAAGAAG
>DYLE01000014.1:12868-16916 GCA_020722245.1 Desulfonema limicola | reverse complement strand
TTCAAAGTTCAAAGTTCAAAGTTCGATGTTGGACGTTTTTTTTTGAACGCTGAACGTCGAACGTTGAACGTCGAACGTCGAATGAAGAAGATATTTTTAGGTTTGCTTTTGATTCAAAGTTCAAAGTTCAAAGTTCGATGTTGGACGTTTTTTTTTGAACGCTGAACGTCGAACGTTGAACGTCGAACGTCGAATGAGGAAGATGCTCCATTTTTTTTGATTCAGAGTTCAAAGTTCAATGTTCGATGTTCGACGTTCATCTTTTTTTATTCATCAAATTTCAAAGGTTATGAATATAAGTCATATCTTTCGTCTGGGTGTTTTTTGTCCCCACGGTGAGAATTTCAATCCGGTTCTGCTCTGACCTGCGGTAGTAGAGCCTTCCGTTATAGGCGAAGGTCACCTCAAATGCCGTAACCTTTTGACCTTTGCTGAAGACCTTGCGTTTGACGGGCACCATCTCCGGGTCATCGTTTAACCGGTGAATCACTTCTTCGGCCTTCAGGCCCATTTCATCGGTAAGGTCGTTTAGCCCTTCAAGCGCCCTTTCGGTCACATCGATGTTTTTGTAAAGGGCGCGAAACCGTTTTTCCAGTTTGTCGGTGGCCTTTTTTTTCTGCCGGGTCAGATTTTCTCTATTTTTTTCAAGGTCTTGAATTTTCTCATAGAGCTTTTCCATCTCCTCATGCTGCCGCTGCTGCGCAGTAAGGTTTTCGTTTAACCGGGCCTCAAGGGCTTCGATCTCATCAAAAAGCTGATCCTCTGTTTTTTTGGCCAGGTTTTTTTCGGTGGTCAGCGCCTGCTTGAGCCTCTGGTAATCCGACAAAAGCGACTCCCTTTTTTCCGACAGGGAGCGGATCTGTTTTTCGCGCTCCTGTTCAAGGGCATGCAAACGCTCAAGCTCTGCGATTTTTTCCTGGTATTCCCGTTCAATCCGTTTGTTTACCCTTCGGTAATAGACATAAAGCGTTCCCAAAAAACCTAAAATATAAACAGAGAGGATAAACACGGCAAGAAATGAAAACGGCTTGATTTCCGCCTGCACCTCGACCTCAAGCCCCTTGCTTAACAGGGCAAAGTTGTCTTCGGCAAGTTTTAACGGGTTGATCGCCCTCACATCCGTTTCCGTGTCCATGCGGGTAAATGGGTACAGGATGCTCCCCTGCCGGTTGGTGACGGTGATTTCCAGCCGGCCTCCCAGATGGGTAAACAGGTTGTCGGCCAGGCTGGTCTGGATTGAATCGGCTATTTCCTGTTTGACAGGGATCAACCCGCTTAGGATGTTTACAATGTCTGCAAGGTAGATGTTTTTCACCTGCCGGTAATACCGGTCCGCCAGCCGGGTTTCCAGAAAGTTCACCGTGCCCGCGTACAGCAGGGGGGGTAAGAGGATAAACAGGATCAGTATTTTAAAGGAAAGGTGTTTCATCGGTGGTTATGTGTCGGTTTTTTTCTGAATGCCTTCAAGGACTTTTCGGGTCTGATCCGCTTCCGGAAACTCGCCGCTCAGCGCCAGCGCCTGTTTTAGTGAGGCGATGGCCTGCTGTTTTGCGCCCTTTTTGTTATAGGCTATGCCGAGATGGTAGTGGAGGGTGGGGTTTTCAGGCAGGGACTCGATGCTTTTTGTAAACGCCCGAATGGCCTGGTCATAAAACCCCATTTGGACATACACCCATCCCAGTGTATCCAGCACCCTCGGGTCATCCGGCAGGGTCTTATTGGCTTTTTCGGCAAGCCGCAGGGCTTCGTTTAAGTCCTTTCCTTTTTCCGCCAGGAGATAGGCCAGGTTGTTGGCGGCCGGCGCAAACTCAGGGTTGATGGAAAGCGCCTGGCGGTAGTGAATCTCGGCAAGCTCTGTTTGTTTTCTGATGGCGTAGATGATCCCCAGCATCATATGGGGCATCTCCTGCCGGCTCTCCTGCTCGATGGCGGATCGGTACCGGGCGATGGCGTTGTCGGCCCTGTCCTGTGAAAAATATAGAGTCGCCAGGGAGTAGTAGGGCGGCAGGAGGTTCGGGTTTGCGATGATGGCCGCCTTAAAGGATTTTTCAGCCTGGTTCGTATTGTTTTTTGCCAGATAAATCCTTCCCTTTAAATCATACAGGATCGCCTGAGCCCGGGGGTTGTCCCCGGAGGCTTCCAGCCGCGCGTCGCATGCGGCGATGGCGGTGTCGATCCGGTTGTCTTCCAGCAGCGCCGAGATAAGGCTGGTGAAAATATTCATGTCCTCAGGTCGTTTGGACAGAGCGGATTCAAAGTGTTTCACCGCCTGATCGTATTTTTTCTGCTGTTGCGCGATCAGCCCGAGGTGGAAATACCCTTCAGGGTTCTGGGGGGAAATCTCGGTCAGGGTCTGAAAGCAGGACTTGGCCTCCTCGGGCCGGTTTTCAAGCATGTAAATCCTCCCCTTGAGAAGGGTCGCAGCGGGGTTCTGGGGGGATACCGCAAGCACCGCGTCCACGGCCTCCATGGCCCGCGTAAATCCCCCCTCGTGAAGGAAGATGCCGGCAAGCATCATCTGCGCGTTGGTGAACTCCGGGGACGTTTGCGAAACCTTAGCGAACTCGATCCGGGCCAGGTCGGTTTCATCGTTTTTAAGATGGGCGATCCCCTTGAGATAAAACAGCGGGTCTGAATCGGGGTTTTCATCGATCAACCCGGACAGGTATGAGATGGCCTGTTGGGTTTCGCCGCCGGCGATCAGGGCTTCGGCCTTGAGCAGTTGCGCCGCAAGGAGGTTGGGGTTTTTTTGAAGTATTTTTTCCAGATAGGCTTTCGCCTCCTCAAGCCTGTTGTATCGAAGGAAGAACTTCACCAAAAGAAGCATGATTCCTGGATTTTCCGGCTGGGTGGCAAGGGCTTTTCGATACATGCCCAGGGCGGCTTCAGGCCTGTTGACGGCGCTGTAGAAGGCGGCGGCGCGGACATGCCTTGCCGGGTTTTGCGGATCCAGGTCCACGGCTTTTAAATACGCGGCTTCGGCCTGGGTTAGGTTGTTTTTCTGAAGGTGAAGGTCTCCAAGCAGAAGATACAGCTCGCCTTCAGCCGGGGCCGCCTGAATGGAGGCGTTCAAAAGGCGCTCCGCCTGATCCAACTGCCTACGGGAAAGATAAAGATTATAAAGGGAGAGAATCGGACTAAGGGAGGTCGGGTTGGTCTCAAGGGCTTTTTTTAAATACCCTTCCGCCTCGTCAGGCCTCTCCTGCCTAACAAGGATGTCTGAGAGCTCCAGGTATGCCCTTAACTGGCCGGGATCGAGCTGTATGATTTTTTTGAATATCTCCCCGGCGCGGTCAGGGTCGTTTTCCTTTTCATAAAATTCCGCCAAGATGTAGTTGGCGGTCAGGTTTTCAGGATTCTGCTCCAATACCTTGGCTACGATTTCATGGGCTTTTACGAGGTTTTTGTTGAGCATGTGAAGGGTGGCAAGCCGAAGCTGAACATCGTGTGTCTCGGGTGAAAGTTCAGCTGCTTTTTCGTAGGCGGCAAACGCCTCGGGAATTTCTCCGAGCTTTAAGCAGACCTCCCCGATGTTGGCGTATGCGCCGGCAAAGTCGGGATCGAGCGTGATTGCTTTTTCAAGCGCCTGTTTTGCACAGAGGTAATCCCCCTGAGCATAGCAGGCTTTGGCCTTGTCGTAATAGGCCAGCTTGTCCTTCTTATCCGAACATGCGGAAAAGACAAGGACGGCCATCATCAGAAGAATGATTTTTTGAGTCGGACGCATGGCTTTCATGATATCGACAGGACTTTTACGGAGGCTCAGGGCGGGCCCGGGCAGGAGGGCAGATGGGGATGAAACACAATGAGTATGGAACTTATTTTTTTTCCACCTTTCCCCCTCCCCCTTTTCCCCTTTTTTATCATTGTTGAACATCGAACGTCGAATGAAGGAATCCGCTCCAGTTTTTGGTGTTTTTAATTCAACGTTTGACGTTGGAAGTTCGATGTTCAAAGTTCATCTTTAATGATTGAACGTCGAACATTGAACGCTGAACATCGAACGTCGAATGAAGGAATCCGCTCCAGTTTTTGGTGTTTTTAATTC
>DYLE01000014.1:3835-12768 GCA_020722245.1 Desulfonema limicola | reverse complement strand
AACGTTTGACGTTGGAAGTTCGATGTTCAAAGTTCATCTTCCCTTCAGCCTTCTCCCTTCTACCTTCCCATCGTCTCAATAAAACACCCGCCCCCTCCGCCTCCGGTATCGGTTCCGGGGTTGGTGGGGTCTTGCTTATAGTAAAGCCGAAGCGCCGAAACCCCGGACGGGCCGTCCGCGATAAAGGCGTAAATGTTTTCATCGACGATGTATCCGCTGTAAACATCCGTTACGTTTCCTGAGGAGTCGTAGGACCAGTCGGGGTCTTTTACCGGGTCGGCGGGATCTTTCACATTGACCACACAGACCCCTTTGGTTCCGTCCGCGATATAGGCGAAGTCGCCCGTAAGGGTAATTTTTGTGGCAATGCCCGGGGTGTTAAAGGAGGCGATTTTTTTTGGATGGGCGGGATCGGCAATGCCGATGATTGCAAGCCCCTGGTCCCCGGCCGCCACATAGGCACAGGTGCCGTAGGCGTAAACCCCTTGGGCGCCGCCTTCGATTTCAAGGGTGCCGGTTATTTCCGGTTCAGCGGGATTTTGAATATCCACAATCACCAGGCCCCCGGGTCCGTCCGCCAGGTAGGCGTAATCCTTGGACCCGGTCAGGTGCACATCGCTTGCAAACCCCGGAGTGTCCATGGTTGCGATGAGCTGGGGCTGGGTTTTATCGGAGATGTCAAGGATCACAAGCCCGGCATCCCCATCCGCCACATAGGCGGCGTTGCCGTCGGGAGAAACAAAAACCCTTTGCGCGCTGCCGTCCGTGTCATAGCTGCCGATGATTTCCGGGTTTGTTTTATCAAAGGCGTTGATGATCTCAAGCCCGTGATCCCCGTCCGCCACGCAGGCGTAATCCCCGGTGACACCCACATCCAATGCGGTTCCCGGGGTCGCGCAGAAACCCGTGAGGAAGAAAATGACGGCGGTGTTGATGTATGAAATTTCTAAAATGCGCAGCCCTTCCGCCGAAGGGTCGTTCCCGGCCTCGTCGTCGATCATGTAAAGGTAGCCGCTGGACACGTCAATGGCGAGGGCGTCCGCCGGGGTGTCATAGGAGGCGGTCAAGAACATGTCCGCCTTGTCGGTGATGTCGATTTTCTGAAGCCCCGCCGTGCTGCCGGTCAGAAAAAGGCTGTTTTGTTCGGGGAGCAGGGCGATGCTGTACGCGCCGCTGCCGGTATAGGTCCAGGACGGATCGGTGACCGGCTCGGCTTTATTTGAAACGTCCACGACCTGGATCCCGGTAGCCTCATAGGCCAGGTAGGCCAAGTCCCCATTTACGCGAATGGCCCGTTCATTGCCGCTGCCCTCGGGATCGAAATGGGCGATTTCCGATTCCGATGTGATGTTTTCCGGATCCGAGATGTCCACGATCTCCACTCCGTTGCTTTCAAGGGTGACATACAGGTAATTGCCGTCCACAGCCATGTCCCTGGCTCCGGGCAGGATGAGAAAATTTTTCAGGCTGGTCGGGTCCAGGACATCCACCAGGTGGACCCCGTTCACGTTGTCCGCCACCCAGATGTAGCCCTCTGAGACGTAGATATCCATGGGAAAGGCAAGCCCGACAGCGCCTGGCAGCTTGATCCTGTCATGAAAGGAAGGATTGCTCGCATCCGCGACATCAAGGATATAGAACTGCCCCGAGATCCAGGAGGAGACATACGCTGTCGAATCCGCCACATATACGCTGTTTAGGGTCGCTGAGGTATCCTCTGGAAGATAAACCCCGGTTTTAAACGGATGATAGGGATCCGACACATCGATGATATGCAACCCCTCGTATGAGCAGGCCGCATACAGCAGGCGGTCTTCCGGGCGATAGTATAATCCGGCGACCTCGGCCGAATCCGTCACGGAAAGGGTAGCGAGGGGGTTTAGGTCCGTATCCAGCACCATGATCTGCTCCCCGCCGTCCGCCGCAAACACCAGTTCCCGGGCCGGATCCAGGGCGATGGTTTTGGTCTGCCGGTAATAGGCCGGCCACTGACCGGCAAGCTGAACGGTTTTTTCAAGGGTCTCGGCGTGGGCCGGCAGGCCCGAGATTCCAGATAGAAGCAGCAAACATAACGCAATTTTTATTTTCATGTTTTGCCTTCCAAGGAAGTTATAATTTTTCGGTTTGAAGAATGAACAGATTAACCACAGAGAACACAGAGAACACAAAAAAAGAATTTCATTCTTTTTCTCTGTGCCCTCTGTGGTAAAAATAATAAAAAAACCGATAAGTTATTTTCTGCAAAGGTACCGCAAAGCGGGATAGACAGTTTTTTTATTTATTAAAATTTTCCGGGACCTCCACCTCCACCCGAAGAAAGGTCGGCCCGGGTTCCCTCATGGCCAGGGTGTGAAAATGGGTTGGGGAATCCCAGACCATGGGCGTTCCCACCATAAATCCGCCGTATTTTTCAGGCAAAATCTCGCCGTCCACCACGATGCGCCATTCATCCTGGAATGTTAAGACGTGGTAGGCGATGTGTTTTCCGTCCGGGCTGAAGTAGGGCTCACCGTTGATGCGGACAAAGGGGTGCATCTTTCCGTCCACCACCATGACGGATTTGCCGCGGCTATACAGTCCGGGATAGGCCATGCGATTGCCATCCGGGCTGAAGTAGTAGTTTTTAAGGGCTAAGAACGGCAGCGGATCAAGAACCTCGTCAATGACGGTGTGCCATAGTTTGTCCTCGTAGCTCAGCCCCCGGTAAAGCACCTTTTTAGAATCCGGGCTGAAATGGGGATCTCCGACCTTGCGGAAGATTTTTCCTTCTTTTCCGTCAACAATGATTCTGGCGTTTACCTTTTCAGATTCCGCGGCGTAGGCGTATCTCTTGGAATCCGGGCTGAACAGAAACCCTGCGATGCCTTTATAGCCGGGTCCTGTTTCGCCGTCCACGACACAGTACATCTTGTCTTTTTTGACCGCCATATAGGCGTACCTTTGGGAGTCCCAGCTGAAAAAGAACTGTAACAGGTTGTCAAAGGCCGGCCCCTTCTGCCCGTCTATTTCCACATACCATTTTTTTTTGTCCAGATAGGCGCAGGCAAAACGCCTGGAATCCAGACTGAAGGTCGGGGCCCCCACCCCGTCGTGGAATTCCCCCTCCTTACCGTCAAAGACGAGCATCATCTTTTTGTCTTTCATGGCCACATACGCGAAATGCTTTGAATCAAAGCTGCAGTTCATGCCGGAAACTCCATCATAGACCGGCCCCGGTTCTCCATCGGATACCACGCACCACTTGGCCTCTCTTCCGATTTTTTCGGCCTGTCCTTTATAATAGATATGGGCGGAATCCGGACTGAAGATGACCTCCTCGATTAATTTAAAACCCTGTTTTTGTTCTATATTATCTACCACCAGAAAGCAGGTGTCGTCTTTTGCTCCCACATAGGCGAAGCGCTTTGAGTCCGGGCTGAACGTCATATTTTTAAGATTTTTATTTACAGGAATGCCGTCGTAAAGCGGTCCGGGAACGCCGTCCACGACCACGCATTGTTTTTTCCCCTTTTGAGCCCGGTAGGCGTGTCGGGCACCATCGAAGCTGAAGACCAAATTGTCGATGGCGTCAAACACCGGCCCGGTTTTCCCGTCGACCACGACAAACATTTTGTTTGGGCCGGCGGCCGCGATATAGGCGTGCCGGTTTTGAATCGGGCTGAAGACCGGGGTGGCGGGATGCACCGCGTAAAGCCGGGGGCTTGGGGTGTTGTTCAGGTATACGATGTTTTCTTTTTTATCGTTATAGACCACGTAGGTGATGTTCTTCATGTCCGTGCTGTATTTTAAGGACTCGGGAATGAGCGTAAACCCCTCGGGCGGCCTTCCCAGGGAGATCAGGGTTTCAGACGGCACCGCGGTTTTTGAAACATCATCGGCCATGACAGGAACGCCGGCCGCTTCCATCAAAAAAAGCGATGCGGCCAGAAGAATCAGAATGCTACTTTTTTTATTGAGCATAGGATTTCCCATCTTATTGTTTGAATTAACGGTCGGTTTGTCAGTACACAGGAATTCAGAATTCAGGAGTCAGAGTGGCCCGCATGCAAGGCTTTCAGTTTTTTGTTGTTTTTAATTCAAGGTTCGACGTTGGAAGTTCGATGTTCAAAGTTCATTTTTAATTGTTCAACGTCGAACATCGAATGAAAAAAAAACTGCTCCGCACCTTCCCCTTCAGCCTTCAGTCTTCCACCTTCTACCTTCCACCTTTAACCTTCTACCTTCAGCCTTCAGTCTTCCACCTTCCCCCTTTTTTCTCTTTCCCTCATTCTGACTTCTGTCTTCTGAATACTTAAACAGTCCCAGCGGGTGTTTCACATCGGCAAACAGGAGGCGTGGGCGGCTGTTTTTAATGCGTTTCTTCAGGGGCCTCGGCCTTGCCGAGGAGTTTTTTCACAGCCCCTGTCAGGTGGTGGATGGCCTCTTGTTGTTTGTGCATCATGTGCTTCTGCTGTTCGATAAACACATGAAACGGCATCTGCACCGTAAAAGAAAGCATATAGATTCGGGTTTCCTGCTCGTAGTCGAGTCCGGAATAGGGGTTGTACACCGGATACCAGAAATCCGTGGAGTTCATGTTCGTGCTGCTGTTGTTCGGGACTTTATAGGAGGAGTTATAGATATAGCCGAAGGCCAGATCCAGGGTGGTCTCGTGGGGGAGCTTGACCGCCGCGCCCACCCCGAGGTAGGTCAGGTCGGGAACAAAGTACTGGCAGTCATAGAGGTTGTCACGGATCGAGGTGGGGCGGAACTCATACCCGCAGCGCAGCGTCAGCTTGTTGGTCAGCTCATACTCCAGCCCGGTGCTCCAGTGGATGGTGTCCTTCAGGTTGCGTTCGATATAGAGGGTGCGATCGCCGTGGGTATAGCCCAGCAGCTTGACGAACTGGAGCGCCTGAATGTCCTGGTCGACTACGAACTTGTTATATTCCGTGGTGGACCAGTCGGCCCAGTGCACGTCAAACAGCAGGCTGAGCTTTTTGGTGGGCTTGACCTTGATCCCGGTCTGAATCCGCTGGGGAAAGATCTGGGTGGTCCGGATGTCCCCGGACTGGTAAGGCACTGCAGTTGTTGGGAGATCCAGCATGGCGGCGGTGATGATCAGCATCGGAGAGCTCCCCTGCCAGGCCACCTGTTTCTGAAACATCTCGCTGTATATGAAGTTATACCCGCCTGAGAGCCTCGCCGTGATCTCGCTCTGATACACCATGCCGAAGGAGAACCATTTTTTGGGTTTCCAGAGCAGGCCCAGGTTATAGTTGGGTGAAAAGTCATCCCGCACGTGCAGGTCAAAGTTCATGGAGTGATCATAGGGGCCGATCCCGCCGCCGAACCAGGGGGGCGGCAGGGTCAGCTCCGAGACCACCGGAATTTCAAGGTCCTGGGTCGCATCCCCCAGCACCCGGGTTAAGGCCACCAGCTCGTTGGGGGTGCGCTGGTGGATTTTCGCGCCCAGGGCGGTCTGGCCCGCGCCCACGGCAAGACCCAAAGCAAGGGTCGGCGTGACCTGGAAGCTGACGGCCGGGGCCGCGTAGATCAGGTGCTGAACATAGAGTTTTTTGACGCCGTAGTTGTTCGGGCTGCCGGTCTCATGGTCCATGCCCCCGCCGAACGGGGCATAGTTGGCGATGGCAAAGGTCCATCTGGAGCCGGGCTTGCGCGAGGACAGGCCCGCGGTCGGGGCGATGAGAAAGTTGGCGGTGCGGTTTAAAATCGGAATGTACATCACCCCGCACTTGTTGGTATCTTCTTTACCGGCCACCGGGTCGTGGATCTGTCCTTCCTGGGGGCCCCACTCCCCGAAGATGCCGTCCCAGTCCTTATCCGCCTCAAACTTTTTGGTGATCTGAAGCCAGGGGAGGGTTACGCCCTGCATAAAGATTTTTCCCTCGGGAAGTTCGGAAAGCCCCGCCGGGTTGGACTGGATGGACATCATGCCCGGCGGTGCGGCGGTGACGGTGTTGGCCAGGGATATGGCCTTTGTGGACCCGGCCATGTTTTCGATAAAGACCGCATGCCCGGTTCGAGGGAGGCAGAGGATCACCATCACCCCGATCAAAACATAAAAAAGGGTTATGGTTTTAGAAAAGGTGACAGGCGGTGTCATGCTATAATTCAAATTCAATGGGGGTCCAGAAGGAAAATGAAAACTCCCGGCTTTCGGTGATCGGAATCCCGACACGGAAGTTTATGGTCTGATACCGGTTCAGCCGGTAGCCCACGCCGAGGTTCGCATGTGCGCTGGCGCTGGTTCCGGATTCCGCCGACACGTTGTTTTTGTACTTGTAGGTCGTCTCAAAACTATAGGAATACCCGAAGC
This sequence comes from Desulfonema limicola, assembly GCA_020722245.1. Classification (GTDB taxonomy): domain Bacteria; phylum Desulfobacterota; class Desulfobacteria; order Desulfobacterales; family Desulfosalsimonadaceae; genus DYLE01. The sequence goes on along the minus strand of DYLE01000014.1, from coordinate 6,449 downwards.
TGAAGTTTAAATTCAGCTTGTAGGAAAGGGCGTAGCCCATGCCCGCGCCAACCCCGATGCCCATGCCGGGGTCCACCTCCTCGAGCTCCCCTTCAGGCCGCTTCTGGTCGAGATCGGTCACGTCAAAGGGGTAGGAAAGGCTTAAACTGCCGAAGACCACCACCGGATCCGAGACCTGGCTGACCGAGACCCCTAAGCTGGCGCTGTAGATGCCGCTGCCCGTGGACAGCTCCTCGCCGTACATGATCTCATAAGGACTTTTCCCGGAAGGGACGGTGAAGCCGCCGTTGATGATGATCGTGGGCAGCTTTTCGGTGGGCCGAAACGGCTGGTACTGCCACCCCAGGCTAAGGTCCCCGATGCCGGTCTCGTCTTTGGAATCCACCGTGCCGACCCGGTCGTATTCGTAAACCCAGGGAATGCTGGTGGATACGTTGAGGTTGTCGAGCACCCCGTAGGAGACGCCCAGGGAGTTGGAAATGGAGTGGTCGCAGACATCCTCCACCTTTACGGATTCCCGGATCGCGTCGTATTCGCTGTAGGTGTAACCGAACCCGTAAGTAAACTCAATATTCCCGCCCCGGGTCAGGGTGTATTCCTTGCCCGCGGCCTCCAGGATATCCTCCTCTTGGGCCCGTTGCGCCTGTTCCTCTTCGGTCATTTCCAGTTTTTTTCTGGCCTCGGCCTCTTCGCTGAGCCTTTTCAGGGAGGCTTCCATCTCCCGGATCTGCCTTTGTAGAGATTCCAGGGTCGGCGGGCCTTCGGGCTGTTTAGACGGCGGGGCCAAGGATTCCATTGAAGCCTCTGGTGAAGCCTCTGGTGCAGGCTCCGGGGCGGCTTCCACAGGTTCGACGGGCTCTTCTGGAGCGGATTCGGCCATCGGTTCTTCAGCCTGGGCAAAAACCGGTGGCCGGGGTTCAGGCGCGGCCGCTTCCTTTGCAGCCGGTTCCAGGGAGTCGTAATAGGCGATAAACGCGGGAAGGTTTAAATCCTCCCTTAGATCCGCAAGCCCCTGCGCCGCGCTCTCATAGTCTTTATACCTTCCGATGCGGACCGAGTAGATGGTCTGGTTTTTTGAGTTTACGGTCTGGAAGATATAGGGGTCGTAGCCCGCGTTTTTAAGCTCAATGATTTTTTCCTCTGCAGCGGTTTCCATGAGAAAAGCGCCGATCTGCAAGGCGTATAATTGGTTCCGGCCGGGTTCGGGAGATGGCATCTCGCCGCTCGTCTGCGCCTCGGTCTGATCCGGTTCCTGCGCTGAGCGCGGAGATGCGTTTTCAATGATATCCTCAATCGCCTCGCTCCACCCGTTCGGAACAGAAAAAAGGATGATGATTCCCGCGATAACAAGCCGGAAAGCTGATTTTTTCAATTTTATCATATGCTTGCCTTTTAGGATCGCTGAAAAATTTTTTTATATTGTTATTTTAATACCACAGAGCTCACAGAGAGGAAAAATGAAACCTTTTTAATTATTGAACGTCGAACATCGAACATCGAACGCAGAACATCGAATATGGAAATTGTTTTGCCTTTAATTCAACGTTCGACGTTGGACGTTCGATGTTCAAAGTTCATCTTTTCTCCGTATCCTCCGTGATCTCAGTGGTTAAATTTTTCCTTGTGCGAACCGATGCGTTTAGGGTTGTCGAAATCAGCCCCCTTTTTAAGGCCGGTATATCTGGTATTCATCCGGCAGGGTGAGGAAAATATCGCGTTTGCTGGCCGGTTCCAGCACGGGCCCGTAGTTTCGCAGCAGGTCATGGGTGGAATCCTCGCTGACATACCTCAGGTCATCATTGGTCAGTCGCAGGCCGTCAAACTCCGGCGCGCCCTCCGGGTAAACCACAAAAATCACGTTTTCATACCACATGTTTTCGAACCCTGCAAGGGTATAACTGGTGTTTCCTCGAAACGGGTCCGACAGGAAGATATGCCCGTCATGGATGCCCTTGAGCACCGTGAAATGCCGGTATCCCAGAAACTCAATGGGGATGATGCAGGGCTTGTTCAGTTCCAGGAGGTCCTTGAGCTCAGCCTTGTACCCGACCCCTTTGTATCCCAATTTGTTTACGAATTTTTTCATGTCCAGAAAGGAAAAAGCCCGGCGGCTGGCGATCCTTTCCCTATCCCCGTATTCCATCAGCCCCTTGATCACCTGGTTTTCCGTCAGGTTCTCGCCCAGGTAGTAGTTGAGCAGGGTGGCCAGGGCCGCAGAGCCGCAGCTGTAGTCATACTCCTGATGAATCACGTTCCGGTTCTGAATCTCGGAGAGGGGAACAACGTTCTGGTCGATGGTCATGGGGAATTTTGCGCCCCCGAGATCGACGTTGATCTCATGTCGGGGGTTTTTCTGCATGGGATGGAAGCTGGCAAAAATACACATGCTGATGATAAAGCCGATGAGGATATGCATGAAGGCTCGCTTTTTATATCCAGCGTTCGATGTTCGATGTTCAATAATTAAAGATGAACTTTGAACATTGAACTTCCAACGTCGAACTTTGAATTAAAAACAACAAAAAATGGAGCGGATTCCTTCATTCGACGTTCGATGTTCAGCGTTCGATGTTCGATGTTCAATAATTAAAGATGAACTTTGAACATTGAACTT
>DYLE01000014.1:0-3735 GCA_020722245.1 Desulfonema limicola | reverse complement strand
GAATTAAAAACAACAAAAAATGGAGCGGATTCCTTCATTCGACGTTCGATGTTCAATAAATAAAAACGCCCAGCATTCAATGTCAACTTACACGAAAAATTATTAAAGGTATTTTATTCAATAATTTTTATCATGTCAATCTTTTATTTGGGTTATAAATGGAATAAAGCGGCTTGATATCAATAAATTATACCGGGGTCAAACTTAACGGAAAGGTTAACAATGGGCGGGTGATAAAGCCTAGGTTACGGCACCATCTCGATCATCATGCGGTGGGCATGGATCCCGTCGATGGCGCCGGGACCGAAATCCACGCCTCCGAACTCGGCCTGTTCAAATCGAATGGATCCCTGAAGCGGCACATACATTAATACCGCCGCATGCTTGGTGCTCCCGGTGTCGCTTTGAATCCGGTCCACCGCGTCGATGGTGGCGGGATTGGAATAGATGCCGTTTGTTGCATCCCCGAACATGTCGCCGATTTTAAACTCACCGATATCGGTTTTCCAGGTGGAGGGGTTGGTGGGGTCGTCGCCGGGCAGCCCGTAGTCAAAGGAGTAGCCGATATGGAAATCATTAAATTCCAAAGTCTTACAGCCGGTTGTGGTGACCTGGTAGCCGTAGGTGAGGGTGTCGATGTGCAGCTCGAAGTCATACTCAAAATCCACCCCGTATTCATGGGGGGCGGTGTAGTACTGGTAGGACCTTAGATCAAAGCAGCCCAGATCAGCCCAGCCCAGGTCCTTGACCCCGCCGTCATTGACATCGCCGAAATAGATATTGCCGATGTAATAGCCCACCTCCTGGTCCCACCAGGGGGCAGTCCTTCCGGTCATGACCTTTTTCAGGGTGTCCGGGGTGCCGAAATCCCACTGCTCCTCCTCGGCCACCTCGCAGTCCGCCACGTCAAAAAAGGTGACCCCGTTTATGGTTCGAGCGGTCCCGAAATCATAGTTGAACCAGGCCGGTCCGCCGGTTCTGGAGTGGAGCTTGATGTTTTGAAGGGAAATCAGTCCCTGGCAGGTGCCGTAATCGTTTTGCGGACAGCCGTAGGTGAAGGCGTCGATAAATTCAAAGATCTGAACATCTTTTATGGTGTAGGTGATCCCGTCCTGGCCGCAGATCCGGTCCATCTCGCCGTCCTCAAGCTCCTGCATGCCGGCGATCGCGACCCCGGCATGGCCTATTGCTATCAGGACAGCCGGAACCATCGCATAAAGGATAAATCGGGCGGCGGCCGTTTTTGTTTTCATAAATCTATTTTAGAAAATGTAAAATCCAAAGTCAAGATCACCTCCGCAAGGTAAAGAGGCCGCATTTAATGACGCCCGACACGGAAATGGATCTTTTTACATTGCCGGTTAAAAATGCGGAAGCGAAGGAGGACCCTTCGCTTCCGCGGTGTTTCATGCGATCATCCAATCAGGGGGTGAAAATCCTGGAGGATGATCCGGTTCTGTTTTTGGTTCATCAGAACGGGGCGGTGCCGGTTGCGCTCGGGCCGGCCCAGTCTGAGTGATGCGGTGCGATTTCAACCCAGCCGCTCAGGACCGTAAACGTGATGCCGTCCATATAGATGAGGCCATAGCGGTCGCCGTTGTTGACAACCCATCCGGTCTCGGTTCCGCCGCCCACCAGGCTGCCTGCGGTGCTGGTGGAGTTGAGATCCCAGATGGAGATGTCAAGCATCATTTGGTTGATGTAGATTTCAAGGGTCGGCAGGGTGATGATCACGCCCGCAACCTTGAGGGATCCACCCATGTTGGACGCCCAGATGTAGTTATACGCATCCGAGGTCACCGGCAGGCGATCGGTCACGTCGATGGAAAGCGCCTGGGGAATAAATTTGCCCCAGGTTCCCGTTACCAGGTTGTCCAGACCAGCGGTTCCTGCACTTGACAACCACTCAATGCAGCCCTGCACAGGGGTGCTGTCGCAGTAGGCGTACTGCAGGTCGATCTGGCTGCAGTTAGATGAGCTCAGGCAGGTCTGGCCATCAACTCCGGTGCCAGAGGTGCCGGCTACCGCGTTGATGAGCAGGGTGTCGATCTGGAAGTTCTGGATGGCAACCAGGGCGCCGGAACCCGTGCACTTATAGTTGAGTTTGGGGCCGAACCCGTCGCAGTCCACCCACGCGATGGCGTCGATGTTGATAAAGAATTGAATGTCGTCGGCGACGATGGAGACGCCGTCCTGGGCGGTGATTTCACCCATGGCCGCATCGTCTAGCATATCCAGACCGAAAGCGGTGCAGGGGATGAGCATGATTGCTAAAATAAGCGCTAATTTCTTCATTTTTTCCTCCAAAAATTTTTACATCCGTTGGTTGAAATAAACTGCTTGTCATTTCTTGGGTTTTTTAAAAAAGATGTGGCGACGTTTCCGGTATCACCTCCTTTTTCAAGTTGACGGGTTTGAGGTTTTTTTGGCGTGTGTTTGAGCTGCCTTGGAAGGGAGACAGAAAACAGCTCGAAACAACGTTTATATCCTTAATGAAGGTTTAAGCCGGTGTCAAGGCTTTTTTTATTTTTTTATTTGCGGGCCGGTTTTTTTCATCTAAAAGCAATCTAAAACAGTGTTTATACCTTTAACAGAGGTTTAAGCCGGTGTCAAGGAATTTCTGGGACTGCGCAGGTATTCAGGAAACAGGATGAGGGAACCGGGAAAAAGGTGGAAGGTAGAAGGCTGAAGGCTGAAGGTGGAAGGCTGAAGGTAGAAGGGTGAAGGTAGAAGGTTGAAGGTTAAAGGCTGAAGACTGAAGGGAGAAGGTCTGGAGCAGTTTTTTTCATTCGATGTTCGATGTTCAGCGTTCGATGTTCGACGTTCAGCAATTAAAGATGAACTTTGAACATCGAACTTCCAACGTCGAACTTTGAATTAAAAACAACAAAAAACTGAAAGCTTACATGCGGGCCATTCTGACTTCTGAATACCTGTAATGATGGCTGTTTACTTACGGCCCCGTGACCTGCTGCCGGTCTTTATCCTGCGACTGCATGGCAAGGCAGATGCTCAGGTGGTAGCGCGCCCGGGCGTGGTCCGGGTTGATCAGCAATGCTTTCCGGTAGACGTTGACGGCCGGTTCAAATTTTTTCTGGTCCTGATAAAGCTTCCCCAGTTTAAAGTAAACCTCCGCGTTTTCCGGATCAGGGGCGATGGTTTCCCGGGCCTGGTTGTCCGGATCAGGTTGGCGGCGTTTGATGATTTTTTCTATTTCTGTAATGCTTGTTTTGGCCCCTGCAAGCTTCGGGTCGAGATCCAGCGCCTGTTTGAAGTGTTTTTGCGCCTCCACCGGTCTGTTTTGCGCTGCAAGGGCCCTTGCCAGAAGGTTGTGGGCCTTGGCGTCATTCGGGTCTAATTTTAGCGACTCCTCATAGTGATACACCGCTTCATCAATCATACCCCGGGTGAACAGAAGGCCGGCCAGGTTGAAATGGAGGGAGGCCGCGTCACTAAGGTGGGAGAAACTCCCATCCGGGATGATCCTCAGCCCCCTCAGGTAGGTGTCTATCGCCTCATGGATTTGGTTTCGCCTGACGTAAATGTTGCCCAGGGTGTTGTATAGCGGGATTTCATTGGGGTATTTTTCCAGCAGCTTGAAAATGTGACCCATGGCCGCCTCAGATTTTCCGGAAAACGCCAGGGCCGTGGCCAGGTTGTGCCTTGGCCGGAATTTTTCAGGGGCCTTGTCCACACAGTCCTGGTAGAAGGATAGCTCCGTCTTCCAGGCGGCGT
>DYLE01000217.1 GCA_020722245.1 Desulfonema limicola | reverse complement strand
CCTTGTCTTTGGCCTCGGCTTCGGCCTTGGCCTTGGCTTGTGCTTCGGCCTTTTGCTTGGCTTCGGCTTCGGCCTTGGCCTTTGCCTCGGCTTCAGCCCTGGCCTTGGCCGCCTCATCCACCTCGGGTTTGGCCTCGACCTTTTTCTCTTCCACCTTCTTTTCAGGAGCCGCCGGTGCGGGCTTGGGAGCGGCCTTGGCGGCGGGCTTCGCCGCGGGCGCCGCAGCCTTTTGCTCGGGTTTTGCGGCTTCCTTCTTGGCCGGGGCTTTCTTGTTGTTCTCTTCCTCAATGGTCAGGTCCGGCTTGGGCGCCATCTTGGCAAAATCGATATCCACATCGGCCAGCTTCTTTTTAATGGGCGCCACATCCTGGGCGCTTCCGCCTTGATACAATAGGTCGATAAACGATTTCACCAGACGGACGGCCTCCGGGTGCCTCATGATCAGGATATCCGATCCGGCCAGCAGCAGGCAAACCGCCGCTACGGATTCCATCATCACGTTCCGGCGTTCCGGGTCTCCCAACAGGGGAGCGCTTTCCGCGGTCTGACCCGACTCCTTGCTTCGCCAGATTTCATTCCCCAGGTTGTTGATGATGGGGAGCTGAAGCTTTTCATCCCCCTGGGCCAGGGCGGCCATGCGAATCCGCTCCATCACTGAATAGCAATACTCCAGCCCGTAACCCAGGCCGCCGGTGGTGGGGTCGATGATCATCCGGTTTAAAGGCATTCCCAGGTTTTCAAGCAGGATATTGATCTGTTTGGCCAGGTTGACATCAATGGGGGATGAGGCGATGACCGTGTGGCCGTATCCCATGGCGCTGGCCCCGATCCCCTTGTGGTTCTTCTCCTCCACCGGACCGATGACCAGATTCGCGCCCTGGCAGGACTCGGAAACCTTTTTTAAAACCTCCTCATCCTTCTGGACATTGGCGGTCCCCCATACAATCAGCGGCACATCCACCGCCTTCAGGACCTTTTTAATGGTCTTGACCGCGTCATCCGGACCCAGGTTCTTGTCATTGGGATCCGTGCTTTTCAACTGGAGCACGATCATCTCTGCGCCGTACTCCTTTACGCATTTCCTGGCCCAGGCCCCCGGATCTGAAAACACATCCTTGAAATGGGACTTGATGACCTCCGGCCATTCAGGCGGCTCCATGTCCCAGATCTCCATGGCGATTCTGGGTTTGTGGGGCATGCTCCCCTCAAACAGATAAAACGGGTAACAGGTCTCGCCGCCCACGGTGACCGACTTGTCGCCCTTACCGATGGAAATCGGTTTTATGCTTCCTGCATAAGATTCTTTTACGATTTCAAAGCCCAATGTTCCATCCTCCTGATTTCTAAAAGGTTAATATGTCATGATGAAGCAAACCTAAAAAACCAGCGATCGGAATTTAACATCCTCAATTTATTCAATTAAAAAAAATAATCCTATCCCCACGGAAAAAAAAGGTTACTTTTTATATCAAGTAAATCCGTTTGTCAACCCTCTGGTTATTTTTCCGAGGACCTCCTTGCATCCAGCCGGGATTTTAATTTCGGAAACAGATTCAGGTCGGTATGCGGCAAAAACAGCGCCGCAATGTAATTATCCATATAGGAGGAAGTCTCCGACAGCTCGAAATTGGTCATTCGGGACAGAACATCACCGACGTCCTTTCGAATCCGGTTGGTCAGGCAGCTCATGCGGGCGCCCAGCAGGGACCCGTTTCCAATAAACGTCACCTTGTCCGGATCCAGCTCCGGAAAGAGGCCGATGATCATGCACTTTTCAAGATCCACACTATTGCCGAATCCGCCGGCCAGGATGATGCGGTCAAGGTCTTGAATGCTCAACCCCACCTCCTTCAGCAGGGTCATGCAGCCGCTGTATATGGCGCCTTTGGCCCGGATCAGGTTGTCGATATCGATTTCCGTCAGAACCACATCCCGGTCAATGGCGGTGACATCTTCCCACGCCAGCACGTACTCCCACACCCCGTCGACCTCACGGATACGCGGGGTATTCAGATCCCGGTTGTATTTGCCGCGGCTGTCGATAACCCCGGTCTCAAACAGGGTCGCCACCATGGTGATCAGCCCGCTGCCGCAGATCCCCTTGGGACGCGCGTTCCCGATGGTGATATTCATGGGTTCCAGGGTGACCGGGTTAATGGAAAAGTCCTCGATGGCCCCCTTGGCCGCCCGCATGCCCAGCTTGATTCCGCCCCCCTCAAAGGCAGGACCGGCCGAGCAGGCCGCGCAGACCAGCCAGTCCTTGTTCCCGATGACGATCTCCGCGTTGGTGCCGATATCCATATACAGGGTTAACCGTTTATCATGGGCCATTCCGGATCCCATCACCCCGGCGACGATATCCCCGCCCACATAGCTCGACACCTGGGGGTAGACCAGCGCCGTCACATGATCCGGAAGGTTCAGACCGATATCCGGCGCCTTTACCGGTGGATAAAGCGAGGCGGCGGGCACATACGGCGATCGGCGGATATACCGGGGATTGACCTTTAAAAACAGCTGGGTCATGGTGGTGTTGCCGGCCAGGGTGATGGTGGACACCTCGTCGGTATCCACTCCGGATTCCTTGACGATTTTTTCGATGACCGCATTAATCGTTTCCAGCACCTTTTTATTTAAGGTGTCCAGACCCCCCGGCTTTTCGGCAAACATGATGCGGCTGATCACGTCCTCGCCGTAGCTGATCTGCGAGTTGAAGTCCCCGTGCTGGGCCAGCACCTTGCCGGTGATCAGGTCGATCATCTGGCCGTAAACCGTGGTGGTGCCGATATCCACGGCAATGGCGAAATTCCGGGCGGTGGTATCTCCAGGTTCGATATTGATGATCCGGTTTTTGCCTTCCTCCCGGACCGGCCGGGCGATGTTGACGGTCACCTTGAAATCGGAGGCGCGCAGCACATCGGGAATTTTTCGAATCACCGACATATCAAACTCCAGCCGGTGTTCTTTGTGATCATGCCTCAATGAACGGACGATCCGGGTCACATCCGGTACATTATCGGCGACAACAGGTTCCGGAAGCTCCAGGTACTTTTTCTCCACCGGCGGAATAAACAGTCCCTTTTCCTTGAACTCATCCAGGTTAATCTCCTTGATCCGGGCTGTTTTTCGCGGGGTGGCCATGCGGTTTAACACACCCGCGTCCACGGCGGACTCCACCGGTATCCTGACCACCAGATCGGTCTTTACCTTGGAACGGCAGGCCAGACGATACCCCTTGTCGATATCCTCCCGGCTGAGCTTTTCCGTGATGCCGCCTTCGACCTCCCCCTCCTCAATCAGCACCCGGCATTTGCCGCATACCCCCTCTCCGCCGCAGGAGGCGTTGATATGAACCCCGGCAGCCATGGCCGCCCGAATCAGGGTGGTGCCGCCTTCAACGGCAATCTCTTTTTCGTGGGGCAAAAATTTTATTCGGGGCATATCCTTCCTCGGTTCCGTTCGAGTGGTCCGGCCGCAAAAAATTACGAAATTTTAGACGAAATTTTAGACTAATCATCCTTAAAATGGTTTGTCAAGGATTACCGTTTTTTTGTGTTAAGAACAAATAAATTGTCCTGGTTTGTAACACATAAACTGTCCGGTT
>DYLE01000013.1 GCA_020722245.1 Desulfonema limicola | reverse complement strand
GTCTGCGCCCTAACCCTTTAATCTACGCGGCATTACGGCCAAGTGCGGGGTTTATTCCCGAAACTCCTGTCTACCGATATCGGTAAAGGGTATGTGAAGGGGGAGATCGGACTCAAATCCGATCTGATGAATCCCACCGGGATTCTTCACGGAGGCGTGATGGTCACCCTTGCCGACACGGTGGCGATATTCGGCTGCGGTTACTCTACGAGGTCGTCAACATCGCCACGGTGGGCCTCACCGTCTCGTTTTTAAAGCCGGTGAAAACGGGAAAAGTCACGGCCTGTGGAAAGGTCCTCTCCCGGGGCAGGTCGCTGTCCCTCTGGCAGGTCGATGAATTCGATGAGAGCGGCAATTTGATCGCGGTGGTGAACGTGACCTTTTCCATCAATTAGAACCGTTTTTCATCTTCCTGCCGGAGCGGTCGCCTCAAGCTGTCTTTGGGGCCGGGCATGCCCGGCTGCTTCTTGCGTCAATCCCCGTCGATAATCAACTGGGCCGCCTGCCAGCCGTTGATCTGGGCGGAGGTCATCCCGTGCCAGACCTGGGTCCAGTTGCTGGCGATAAACAGGTTGGGGATGGGCGTGCGGTTGGGCACCTTTTCCCACTGCTCCGGGGAAAGGTAAAATCCATACACCACGCCTTTTTTGTTCATGGTAAACCGCTCCAGGGTTCTGGGGGTGAACCCTTCCTTGACCTCCACGCATTCGGGATCGGCAAGCTCAGGGATCAGCTCCGCGGCCAGCTCCACCAGCTCGTTTACTTTTTTCTCTTTAAAGGCATCATACGCTTCCCCGTATTCGGGCCAGATGTCCATGTCCGAATACGCGGTCAGGGTCACGACGGATTTTCCCTTCGGCGCGTAAATCGGGTCGCCGTAGTTGGAATAGATGGTGATGGCAACAGCCCCATTTCGGAAATCCCCGCGCATCATGGTATCATAAAGGGTTTTTGCATCCGAGGTATAAGGCTGGTAAAAAATCTCTGTATCTTCGTACCCGAGTTCGGCAAGATCGATGTTGAGCCCCATATAAACGCCGAACAGGGAATTGGCGGGCTTCATCTCATTTAAACGGTCAATATATTTTGCCGGGAAATGTTTTTCGCCCACCAGCTTAAAAGCGAGCTGATACGGATCAGTGTTGGCGACGATATAACGGGCTGTGTAAACCGCTCCGTCCTTTGTCTCCACGCCGGAGGCAATCCCGTTTTCCATGATCACCCGCGTAACCAAAGCGCCGGTTCGAATCTCTCCGCCCAGCTCTCGAATCCGCTCGGCATAGGCATCGGAGAGCGCCTGGGAGGTCCCCTTAACATGCCAGACCCCGTCGCCCAGGTAGCCTTCGGTCGCCATCAGGCCAAGAAGCGCGGACTGTTCGGAGGTCGGCGCGCCGTAATAGACCCAGAGCTGGGACACCACGGCCTTGAGGGTCTGGTCCCTAAAGCAGTCATCCATCACATCCTGAAGGGTTTTATTCATGTATTTGAAAAAGGTGCGCTGCCTGACCGGCACCAAGGTCTTGATAAAGAACGCCTTTAAAGGGCCGCAGCGATACAAATCTTTTAGTTCCATAAGATCATCATAGGTCTGCTCGCAAAGCCTCTGGAACCTGTCGATCCCCTTGGATTCCTCGGGCCACTCCTCCTTGAGCACGGTTTTAAACCCCTCCCAGTTGCTGGGCAGGCGGATATCCATGTCCGGAAACACGCTTCGGTAAAACTGGGGCAGCTCGATGAACTCGACCTTCTTATGAATCCCCCAAAGCTTTAGCAACTCGTAGAGGCCGCGATCCTTTTTACCCGGCCCGCCCCCGGCCATCTCATGAAGGCTCGCGTCAAAGGTGAAGTCTCCCCGCTCAAAACGGGTGGCGCATCCGCCGACCTTGTCGTGCTGTTCCAGAACCAGGACTTTATACCCATTGAGTCCCAGGTGGGTGGCCGCGGCAAGCCCGCCAAGCCCCGCGCCGATCACGATCACATCAAACTCCGAACCCGGCCCTGCTCCGCGCTCGGTGGCCTGGCCATCACCGGTAAAAACCAATGAAAATAAAAGGATAAAGCAAAATGCCCAGGCGATTGTGCGATGATTTTTAATCATGGCCTGATTCCTTTCCGATTGGAGTAAGTCCTGCCGATAAGGTGTTTAGGTTGTATTTATCAGGGATTTAAACGATCTTCAATCGATAAATCGGGGCCGCCCGTTTCAATGGTTATTTCAATAATTCTATTCGGTTATCACCCTGATAAACCAACCTTTTTGCAAAGCTTCTGAAGAACTGTTGATTCAACGGGTTTTGTTTGTCAGAATGAGGCTGCAAAAAAAGCCTTGATGTTCTAAAGGCTTTTGCGTGACGGGGCTTGAGCAAAAAATAACAAAGAATGCTGACCGATGGACTTCAAGAGAAATCCTGAAATCAAATGGCGTGTTATTCGAAAATATACGACGTAATAGTTGTGGGCGCGGGTCATGCGGGCTGTGAAGCTGCGCTGGCCGCCGCGCGAATGGGCTGCCGCGTGCTGCTGCTGTCCATTGATTTAGACAAGCTGGCGGCCATGCCTTGCAGCCCCTCCATCGGAGGAATGGCCAAGGGACAGCTGGTCCGAGAGATCGACGCTCTGGGCGGCGAAATGGCGAAAATCACCGACAAAACCGCCATCCATTACCGAAAACTAAACACCAAAAAAGGCCCGGCGGTTCATTCATCAAGGACCCAGAACGACAAGATCCGCTATCACATCGCCATGAAATCCGTGATTGAAAAAACCCCGGGACTGGACCTCAAGCAGGGGCTGGTCAAGCAGCTGGTGGTGGAGGGGAAAAAGGCCGTCGGGGTGGTGGACCACACGGGATACGAGTTTCAGGCCAAAAGCGTTGTACTGGCCACCGGCACCTTTTTAAGCGGATTGATTCATATCGGCATGACGTCGGTGCAGGCGGGCCGGGCCGGGGAGTTTGCCTCATACGATCTTCCCAGACACCTGAAGGAACTCGGGTTTCAGCTGGGGCGGCTGAAAACCGGGACCCCTCCCCGGCTTCACCGGGCCAGCATCGATTTTTCAAAGCTGACCCGCCAGGATGGGGATTGGCCCCCTATTCCGTTTTCCTTTTCCACCAAAGAAATCACCATGCCCCAAATATCCAGCTACCTCACCATCGCCGGAAGCCATACCATCAGGATCGTACGGGAGAACCTTCAGCATTCCGCCCTGTACGGCGGCCGGATCTCCGGAACATCGGCACGGTACTGCCCCTCTTTTGAGGACAAGGTGGTCAAGTTTCCGAACCACGACAGCCACCAGCTGATCCTGGAACCCGAGGGGCTTGATACGGAAGAAATCTATCTCAGCGGCCTGGGCAACAGCCTTCCCATGGATATTCAGCTGGCGGTGGTGCGTTCCATCAAGGGGCTTGAATCGGCGGATATGATCCGGCCGGCCTATGCGATTGAGTATGATTATGTCAACCCGATCCAGCTTTTGCCGACCCTGGAGACCAAGGCGGTTTCCGGGCTTTATATGGCCGGGCAGATCAACGGCACGTCCGGGTATGAGGAGGCCGCGGCCCAGGGGCTCTGGGCCGGGATCAACGCCGCCTGCCGGATTCAGGGAAGGCCGGCGTTTATTCTCGATCGTTCCCAGGCGTATATGGGGGTGATGATCGACGACCTGGTCACCCGGGGAACCCGGGAGCCCTACCGGATGTTCACCTCGCGGGCCGAGTACCGGCTGATGCTGCGGGAGGACAACGCAGACCTTCGGTTGATGGAGATAGGATATGATCTTGGGCTGATCGATGCGGACATGTTAAAGGATGTCCAGGAAAGGAAAAAACAGATCGCCGACGAGATTCAACGGATTCGGAGGGTTGTCATAAAGCCTGAGGAAAGGGTCAATAGGTATTTGCAGCAGCGGGAATCCAGGCCCATTGATAACGGGGTGCGCCTGGATCAGCTCGTCAAACGCAGCGAGCTGGATTACGATGTGGTGAAAACCCTTGCTCCGCCGAAGCAGCCGCCGGACAGCCGGGTGATCCGGCAGGTGGAGATCGAAATCAAGTACGAGGGGTATATCGACAAGCAGCTCAAGGAGATCGAAAAGTTTAAATCCATGGAGCGGATGAGGATCCCCGAGGATTTTGCGTTTGACACCATACCCGGGCTGTCCAACGAATTAAAGGAGAAACTCTCCGACGTCAGGCCTGTTTCCCTGGGCCAGGCGTTTCGCATCGACGGCATGACCCCGGCGGCCCTTTCGGTTCTGGCTGTTGTATTAAAGGCAAGGGGGGGCAAAGAAACGGTGATGGAACCGGAGTCTTGACATTCCCGATGAAGTCGTTATTTTTTAATATGATCATCAAGGGGTTAGGAAAATTAGGGGGAAGGGGGAAGGGGGAAAGGAGAAGGGAGAAGGGAGAAGGCTTTTAGTTAAGGATGGTGTGAACACAAATGACACAAAAAGATTATTACAAGATACTCGGTGTCAGTAAGGACGCCAGCGAAAAGGAGATCAAAACCGCTTACCGCAAGCTTGCGATGAAGTATCATCCGGACCATGCCTCTGGAAAGGCCAGCGAGGAAAAATTCAAAGAGATCAGCGAGGCGTATGCGGTTTTAAGCGATGCGAAAAAGCGCAAGCAGTATGACACCTATGGGGCCGAGGGGTTTGAACAGCGGTTTTCGCAGGAAGACATTTTCAGGGGATCCAACATCGAGGATATCTTAAGGGAATTCGGCTTCGGCGGCGCCTCGTTTTTTTCCGGTTTCAAAAAGGGGAAAAAAGCGGGCGGCGGAGGCATGCGGTTCTCCTTTGATCCGGGCTCCATATTCGGGGGCGGGCAGCATCAGGCGGCCCAGATGAAGGGGGGCGACCTGGAGTATGAGCTCCCCCTCACGCTTTATGAAATCGCCGCCGGCGCATCCAAGACCCTCACCTTTCAAACCCCCTCCGGAGAGACCGAAACGATAACGGTCAAAATCCCCAGGGGCATGATCACCGGAAAAAAGCTTCGCATTCCAGGCCGAGGCCAGCCGGGAATCTATGGCGGCCCATCCGGGGATCTGTATATCCAGTCCAAGGTCATCGATGATCCGGTGTATCGGCTTGAAGGCTATGACCTGTATATGACCCGCGACATTCGACTAACCGACTCCCTTCTCGGCACGCAGATATCCGTCCCCACCCTGGAGGGAAAACAGCTCAGCTTAAAAATACCGCCCGGCACCCGGCATAAAAACAAGATGCGGCTTGCCGGGCATGGCATCCCCCATATGAAGGGCGGCGGCTTTGGGGATCTTTACGTGGAGATCCATGTGGCGGTACCGGACAAGCTCAATAAAAAACAGAAGCAACTGATTCAGGAGCTTGCCGAAACCGGCCTATAGGGCTTTGTGCATAAACATTCAGATAGAAGGGTTGAACCCTCTCCGGTCATCACACCCTCAAGGGAATTGGTTCCCAACCCCTCTTCACCCTTACATTTTCAAGCTGAGTGCTTCAGCATTGCGGTGTTTTCGATAATAACGCGCTTAAGAATATGAATACATTAAATTCATTGACAAAAGCGCAGCCGCAGGGTAAATTGACGTGGACTGCATTCTGTGTGGGGTTCCGTTTAACACAAACGGCCGACAACATCACGAGGGATAAAAAAACAGCTGATCTGTGACACCCATCATATGCCGGATTTAATACCCGTATTGACCGAAGAGGAAATCAGAAGCCGGATTGAATCTCTTGCAAAAAAAATTTCCGTCGATTATTGCGACAAAAGCCTGATTCTCATCGGCGTATTAAAGGGCGCGTTTGTTTTTTTAAGCGACCTGATGCGGAGGTTGACGATACCGGTGGAGGTGGATTTTGTTCAGCTCTCCAGTTACGGGGACAGTGATGTGTCCTCGGGTAAAATTAAACTGCGCAGGGGTATTTCAACGGATTTGAAAGACAAGGATGTGTTGATAGTCGAAGATATCGTGGATACGGGTCTGACCATGTCAAAGCTGGAAGCGTATTTGAAAACCTTTAAACCCAAAAGCATCAAGCTTTGCGCTTTGATTGATAAGCGCCAGCGGCGTGAAACGGATTGTAGAATCGATTACGCCTGCCATAGGGTTGAGGAGGGGTTCCTTGTGGGATACGGCTTGGATTATGCAGAAAAGTACAGGAACCTGCCGGCAATTTATCATCTAAAATTTTAAGCAGTGAGGAAATACTCATGATTATTACCTGTGAGGCTTGCGGCACGAGTTTCAGGTTAAAATCCAGCCTTTTAAAAAAAACAGGTTCAATGGTCAGATGTTCCAAATGCCACCATGTTTTTATGGCCTATCCTCCTTCGGAATCTGAAGCACCCTCCGCATTAATTCCTGATGAAGGGTTGGAATCACCGGCCCCTGCCGCTGAGGCCGAGAAAAAAAAGGTTGAAAGTTTGAGCGAACTCGAAGCGGAAATCGAGGTGGATATATCCGATCTATCCAAGGAAATACCTGAAGAGGCGTTTGAGGAGGCGGAGCTATCGTTTGATGATTTAAAGGTCGATGATCGAGCAAGGGAGATCCCGATTGAGGGGTTGGAGGCAGAGGAATCGGAAATCATCGGTTTAGAAAGCCTTTCCTCCGAGCCTGAAGCCGTTCCCGAGATCAGTTTCGATGAAATTGCACTAAAGCCCGTCGAAGAGACGGAGGAGACCATTTCGCTGGCGGATATGGAGCAGAAAATGGAGGAAGAAGAAGCCGAGGAGGTTGTGCTGGATGAGCTGGAAGAAGAACCCTCAGCGGAAACGGTGACCCTGGAAGAGTTCGAAATCGAAGAAAAGGAAGAACCCTCTGAAAAAATGGCGCACGATGAGCTGGAAAAAGAACCGTCAGCGGAAACAGAAAGCATAGAAGAGTTCGAAATCGAAGCATTAGATCAAGAGAAAGAAACCGTCGAAGAGGCGGCACTGGAGGAGCTGCCCGGCGAAGCAGAGGAGGGGATTCTTGAGGATGCTGAGATAGAAGCGGAAATAGAGGATGCAATATTAGGAGGGATTGAAGAGGATACGGGAGTTGAATCTGAAGAGGAAGGAGGTGGTGGTGCCGAATTGGAAGATTTTGACTTAGGAAAAAAACCGAAAAAGAAGAGCCTTTCTGAAAAGGCTGAAAAAAAGACTGCGGCTATCAAGCCGGAGAAAAAGACAAAGGAACCTGAAAAGGAGAAGGAGTTCGAGCTGGATTTTGAATCCGAGCTAACCGATAAAATCGCAAAAAAGGGGGCTGTTTCAAAGGAAGAAGACCTCGATCTGGATTTGGAGCTGGATGAATTTCTTGAAATGGACCTGGAGGAAAAACCCAAGAAAAAACCTTCAGCCAAGGCCGAAGAGGAAGAGCTTGATCTGGAGTTTGAGGCCGAGGATCTCGATTTCAAAACCGAGGACTTTGATCTGGATCTGGAGGGCAAAACCGCTGAGGCCGAGGAGCTTGATCTTGATCTGGAAACGGAAACCGCAGAGGTGAAGACCGAGGAGTTCGAGCTGGACCTGGAGGGGAAAACCACAGAAGCTGAAGAAAAGGGCCTTGATCTGGACCTGGAACCCGAAACCACAGAGGTTGGAACCGAGGAGTTTGATCTGGATCTGGAGGGCGAAACCGCTGAAGCTGAGGAGCTCGATCTCGATCTGGAAACGGAAACCGCAGAGGTGAAGACCGAGGAATTCGAGCTGGACCTGGAAGAGGAAACCACAGAAGCTGAAGAAAAGGCCATGGATCTGGAAACGGAGACCACGGAGGCTGAAACCGAGGGCTTTGATCTGGACCTGGAAGAGGAACCCACGGAAGAGCTGGCAACCGCCGAATCCGAAGAAACCGTGGAGGCCACAACGGAAAAGGTGAAGACCGAGGAGCTTGACCTTTCGGACATCGAGGATTTCCTGGATTTTGAGGAACCCGCTGAAGCCGTGGAGCAGGAAGCTGAAGCCGAAGAAGGAGCCGAGGCGGAAACCATGGACCTTGATCTGGATTTTGAGACGGTCACCGCTCCTGAAGAGGATCTAGACCTTGAGACCATTGTGGAGGAGACCGAAGCGGTTGAGGAGAAGGAGGTCGCCCTTGAAACCGCTGCCGAGCGGAAAAAACGGATTGAAGAGGAATATAAGAAGACAGCTGAGCTGGCCATGGAAAAGGAAGAGCTGCCGGAAGAGGCTGTTGAAGAGGTTGAGCCTGAAAAGGCCGCCTTGGAAATTCCTTCCCTGCGGATCGAGAAAGAAAGACGGCTTGTCAGGCCGCTTCTGATCGTCCTGGGAGTCGTTATCGCTCTGGGTGTCTTGTTTTTTGCCGTCAAATACTTCAGTGCAAAAAAAGAAGCTCCTGTTTTGGATCAGGGAAATCTTCAGATGGAGATGATCGCCAACCCGGCTTACCGATTCGTCGTAAACGAGAAGGCCGGAGAACTGCTGGTGGTTACCGGCGAGGTCACCAACCGGTATAAGGAGGCCAGAAGCGAGATCCAGGTCAAAGGGACCCTCTATGACCAGGACGGAAAGCCCATCGTCGATTCCAGTTCCTATTGCGGAAACATGCCAACGGATGCGGATTTAACCAGTCTTGAACTTGAAACCATTCAGGCGCAGTTATCGGACCGTAAGGGGGGCAAGAAAGCCGGTGTCATGCCCGGCCAAAAGCTCCCCTTTACGGTGATTTTCTCACCGGTTCCCAAAGAGGCGGCGGAGTTTGACGTGGCGGTCGTCGCCTCTACAAAGGGATAACACAAGCAAAACGGTTTTAGCTTGACTCGGAATAAGGGAGCTGTTAAAAGGCCCCCTTTATGTGAATTGTGGGTGAAGGTTTCGTAAAGCGTTCGATGCGGTCTATGCGTATTTTGATCATGGCGGGAATACAAATGGAAAACCTCGAGCCTTTTACGAAGTTTTCAGCAAGGCGATGTAGCTCAGTTGGTTAGAGCATGCGGCTCATATCCGCAGTGTCCGGGGTTCAAGTCCCTGCATCGCCACCATACCGATTAAACAAAGCCTCTCTGCAGTTCCAGAGGGGCTTCATTGTTTGAAGGTTGTTTTCAGCTATGCTTTCCGGGTTTGAAAAAATCGTTGAGGAACGGATTCAACGGGCGATGCGAAACGGCGCTTTTGAGAAACTGGAAGGGGCGGGAAAGCCGCTCTGCCTGGAGGATTTCAGTCGAATCCCCGAAGACCTCCGCCTGGCCTATAAAATCTTGAAAAACGCGGATTGCCTTCCTCCGGAGATCGAGATTAAAAAAGAGATCTCCGCCACCGAAGCCCTGCTGGAGGGCATGACGGATGTGCAATTAAGATGCAAGACCTTAAAAAAACTAAATTTTTTGATCATGAAGCTGAACGCGACGCGCAAAGGCGCTGTGGCGTTCGAGGTCCCTCAGAGGTATGAAGCAAGGATGCTTGAACGGCTAGAGCCTGTTTTATCCAACAAAAAAATCGAATGAAAAGCGATCCCCATGAATAAAAAGATAAGGGTGGCGGTTCTTTCCGGCGGGACCTCCACGGAGCGGGAGGTTTCCCTAAAAAGCGGGGAGGAGGTCATTCGGGCGCTGGACCCGGAAAAATACAGCATAAACCGGTATGACCCCAAAACAGATATCCCCCGGCTCCTTGCCGAGGCCGGCGAAATCGATATCGCGATGGTGGTGCTTCACGGGGTAAACGGCGAGGACGGAACGGTTCAGGGGCTGCTGGATCTTTTAAGGATCCCCTATCAATGCTCCGGCCCGCTGGGGAGCGCTGTCGCCATGCATAAGCTGGCCGCCAAATACCTGTATGAAAAAGCCGGGATTCCTGTCCCCCCCTATTTGAGTTTCAATAAGACCGATGCGCTTGATCTGGATCAATGCATTCGCCGGCTGGGGCTGCCGCTGGTGATCAAGCCGGTCCGGGGAGGATCCAGCATCGGGCTTTGTATTGAAGAGTCAAGGGAGAACCTGCCCGCCGCCTTTGATAAAGCCTTTGCCCATGATGAGACCCTTCTGGTGGAAAAATACATCCCCGGCGTTGAAATCACCGGCGGGGTGATCGGCAACGAGGATCTTGAGGCCCTGCCGCTTATCGAGATCGTTCCTGAGAAAACCCATTTATTTTTTGATTATGAGGCGAAGTATCAGCCCGGCGAAACCCAGGAGATCTGCCCCGCCCGGATCAGCCCGGAGCTCACCCGACGAGCCCAGGCTCTCGCTGTAAAAGCCCACCGGTCGCTGTTTTGCGAGGGCTACAGCCGAACGGATATGATCATTCACGGCGATGACATCTTTGTCCTCGAGACCAACACGATACCGGGAATGACCTCAAACAGCCTGCTTCCCAAGGCGGCCGCTGCTGCCGGCATGAGTTTTTCCGGGCTTTTGGACCGGCTCATCGAACTGGGGCTTAAACGCCGCCGTTACCTTCCCTGATCGGTTACTATGAAAGGATGCCAACGATGAAGGTTTTAATTATCGGAAGCGGCGGCAGGGAGCATGCCCTGGCATGGAAGATCGCCAAAAGCCCCAAGGTGAAAAAGCTCTATTGCGCTCCCGGAAACGCAGGAATGGCCGGTCTTGCGGAATGTGTTCCCATTGCGGCCGAAGATATCGACGCTCTGGTTCGGTTTGCCGTTGAGGCTGAAATCGACTTGACCGTGGTGGGGCCTGAAGCCCCTTTGGCCGCGGGAATCACGGACCGGTTTGAAAAAAAAGGGCTTCAGGTGTTCGGCCCGTCGCAAAAGGCCGCTCAAATCGAAGCGAGCAAGGCCTTTGCCAAGCGGCTCATGAACAAATACGGCATTCTCACCGCAAAGGGACGCTCCTTCACCGATTTTGAAAAGGCCTTGGATTACGTCAGGCGCACCCCTTCGCCCCTTGTCGTCAAGGCCGACGGCCTGGCCGCCGGAAAAGGGGTGTCGGTGTGCAAAACCCGCGAACAGGCGGAAGCGGCTGTAACAACCGCGATGAAGGAGATGGCCTTTGGAAAGGCCGGCAAAAAAATCGTCATCGAGGAATGCCTGCTGGGCGAGGAGGCCTCTTTTATCGCCTTCACCGACGGGGTGCATATCCTGCCCCTCCCTTCTTCCCAGGACCACAAAACCATTTTTGACAATGACGAGGGGCCCAATACCGGCGGCATGGGCGCCTATTCCCCGGCTCCGGTGGTGGACGAGTTCATGCATCGAAAAATCATGGAAAGCATCATGCTCCCCATGGTCAAGGGAATGGCAAAAGAAGGGATTCCCTACAAGGGGGCGCTGTACGCCGGGTTGATGATCAACGGGGACGAGGTCCATGTGGTGGAGTTCAACTGCCGGTTCGGCGATCCGGAGACCCAGCCGCTGATGATCCGTTTAAAATCGGACATCGTTCCGGTGATGGAGGCGGTGGTGGAAGGCCGCCTGAATGAGTGTTCTCTAGAGATCGACGAGCGTCCCGCCGTGTGCGTGGTCATGGCATCCCCAGGCTATCCGGGCTCCTATGAAAAAGGAAAGCCGATAACCGGTCTGGAAAGCGCCGGCCGGATGAAGGATGTCGCGGTGTTTCATGCTGGCACCGCGCAAAAAGACGGCAGGATCGTCACCAGCGGCGGAAGGGTCCTGGGCGTGACAGCCCTGGGGGACACGGTTAAAAAAGCAGCGGAGCGGGCCTACCTGGCGGTCTCCAAAATCCGGTGGGAAGGTGCCTATTACCGCAGGGACATCGGCCAGAAGGCGATCCGCCGGCTGGAGGCCCCGCCTCTGGTGGGGATCGTGATGGGCAGCGATTCCGATTACGATATCATGAAGGAATCGGTGGAGGTGTTGAAACGGTTTGCCATCCCCTATGTGCTGACCGTAGCCTCCGCCCACCGGACCCCTGCCCTGGCCGCCGCGTTCGCCTCCTCGGCCTCGAAAAAAGGGATGAAGGTCATTATCGCGGGAGCCGGGCATGCGGCCCACCTGGCCGGCGTGATGGCCGGTCACACCTGCCTTCCGGTGATCGGGGTGCCGATCAACTCTTCGGCGCTAAACGGTATGGACGCCTTGCTTTCCACGGTTCAGATGCCGGCCGGGGTGCCGGTGGCCACCATGGCGGTGGGCAAGCCCGGCGCCAGAAACGCCGGAATACTGGCGGTTCAGATCCTCTCTCTGGCGGACGAGGGTTTGAAACGGCGTCTGGAGTCGTTCAAGCAGGAAATGGCGGATTCCGTTGAGCAGAAAGCCAAAAAGTTCCATCGATAACCCCCGCGTCCGACGCATTGATCCGGATCGGCCGGATCCCTTGCTCATTCAAGAAGCCGCGGCCGTCCTCGCCTCCGGCGGGCTGATTGTCTTTCCCACGCGCGGGCTTTACGGGATCGGCGCGGACGCCTTCAACCCGGACGCGGTCAGACGGGTGTTTGCCGTCAAAAAGCGGCCCGCTGAAAAACCCGTATCCGTTCTGATCTCCTCCCGCTCCATGCTGCCTCTTCTGGTCGCCCGCATTCCAAAACCCGCCGTATCGCTGATGGACCGGTTCTGGCCGGGAAGGGTCACCCTTGTGTTTCACGCCGGCCCGAAGGTCTCCCCTGTATTAACCGGGGGTTTCAAAAAAATCGGCGTCCGGCTCCCCTCTCATGAAGTGGCCGTTGCCCTGGTCCATGCCGCAGAAAACCCGGTTACCGGAACCAGCGCCAACCTGTCGGGACGATCCGGCGCTTCCAGGATTTGCGACATCCCTTCCGAAATTCTCGATAACGTGGATTTCATCCTTGACGCCGGCCCGTTAAAAGGCGGGCCGGGCTCCACTGTGGTGGATGTCACCCAAACCCCCGTGGTGGTCATTCGTGAAGGGGAGATATCCGAGTCCGCTGTTTTTGATGCGCTTGGATAGCGATAAAAACCCTCGGCCCGGGCTTTTCTTCTTTTGTCGGTATTCCCCTTGAACTTGACATGCAAAACCTCCCATGAGATAGTTCCATTTCAGCAAAAGGCTTTGGAACCGTTCAGCCGTCACCGTGGGCATGTCATGTTTCTTCAGATCATTCACCATCGACAGGATGTCTGCTTCAGATCGATTTGCATTTGAAAAACAAAACCATCAAACAGGAGGAACGGGTTTGTTCGGTCAGATTCGCGGCATTCTCACCCTGCTCTCTTACGTCTGCTTCACATCGGTGATCTTTGTGATGTTTATGTTCATCACACTTTTCAAACTCCTGATCCCCCATGCCAAGGCCAGGGCCTTTATTGTCCGGCTGTTGGATCTTTTAAGCAGCCGATGCTGGGTCTTTTGCGCCAATCTCACCCATAAAATTTTCGCAAGAACCGAATGGATCATCACCGGCAATACCCAGTTCAAAACCGACAAATGGTCGATCATCCTCTCAAACCATCAGACCTGGGTGGATATTCTGGTGCTGATCAAGGTGTTTTACAAAAAAATCCCGCCGTATAAATTTTTCATCAAAAAACAGCTGCTCTGGCTTCCCCTCATGGGCCCCTGTCTCTGGGCTCTGGACTATCCCATCATGAAGCGGTATTCCAAAGAGTTCCTCGCAAAAAACCCCCATTTAAAGGGAAAGGACATGGAGACCACCCGCGCGGCCTGCGAAAAATACCGGTATTTGCCGGTTACCACCGTGAATTTCCCCGAAGGCACCCGGTTTACGCCGGAAAAGCACCGAAAACAGAAATCCCCGTACCGGCATCTGTTGACCCCGAAGGCCGGCGGCACCTCCGTGGTGTTCTACGCCATGGGGGACCTTCTGGAGAATATTTTGGATGTCACCATCATCTACCCGAAAGGCGCGCCGGGGTTATGGGCGTTTTTCTGCGGCCGGTGCCGTAAGATTATGGTGGATATTCGGGCGATGAAGATGCTACCCCGGCTCTCAGGCAACTATTCGACAAACCCGGCCTACCGGGAGGAGTTCCAGGAGTGGTTAAACACCCTGTGGGCGCAAAAAGACCGCCTTATCGAACGCAATCAGGCATGGTCGTGAATAAATGAATAACCGCCCGTGATGAAACCCCTGCCCAGCCTCAAAGGACCTGAGGCCAAATCAAGCCAGCCGCCTTTTTGGGAGCTTACCAAACGCCGGTCGCGACCTGTCTTTGCATCTTTTTTCTGCCCAGGCGATTTTCATCTTCTCCTGTTTTTACGCCAGCCTGCCTGTTTCGGCAAGCAGCCGCAGCCCTTCCAGATCCAGAAGCCGAATGCTCCGGCCCTGAACCTCAATGAGGTTTTGGGCCGCCATGCGGCTTAGGATGCGGGACAGGGTTTCCGGTATGGTTCCAAGAAGGCTGGCCAGAAGGGTTTTGGGAATGTTCAATACCACCCTGTCTTTTTTTTCCTGCTCCAAAGACAGCATCAGCAGATGGGCCGCCAGCCGGCCGGGCACCTCTTTTAAGGACAGGTTTTCCACGGCCACCGTAAACTGCCGCAGCCTCATGGACAGCACCGCCAGCATATTCAGGGCGATGGCCGGGTTTTTTGCAAGCAGGGCGACAACCGCATCCCGTGGGAAAAAAAGCGACCGGGACGCATCAATGGACGCGGCGTTGGCCGGATAGGTTTTTCCGGAAAACACCGGCACCTCCCCGTAGGGCTCGCCGGGGCCGAAAATATGGAGGATATGTTCCTTTCCCTCAGGCGAGAGTTTAAAAATTTTCACCCTGCCGTCCACATTGATATAAAAACCGATGCCTTTATCCCCTTCTAAAAAAATCAGTTGGTTTTTTTCAAAATCCCGGATCTCTGAGATCAAGAGCAGGGCGTTGATGTGTTCATCCGGCAATCCGGCAAAAAGCATGGATTCGGATATCAGCTTGAAATATTTTTTGTTGGGCATAATTTTTTTTGTTTTTTTGACCTAAGTCAATGCGGCGCACGGCGAAAACTTCTATTTTAAAATCAAAAAAACATGGAATCCGCGAGGGGTGAAGCCCCCGCAAAACTCGGGAACAGGCGTTTGATTTTCGGCGTTAATGATTATGGTTTGGATAACAATGAATTATTCTTATACGATGAACCCGGAAAAATTTCAACCCCGGGAATGGGATGGACGGGATGGATTCCGGTTTAACGCAAAATAAGGAGGCTGAACCATGAAATGCCCCGGACAAGACAGCCGGTACTGGAAACCCGACTCGATATTTGAGGCCAGGTGCCCGAACTGCGGAAAGACCGTTGAATTTTTCAAGGACGACACCACCCGCAAATGCGATCACTGCGGCCACCGGTTCGCCAACCCGAAAATGGATTTCGGGTGCGCGGCCTACTGTAAATTCGCAGCGCAGTGTTTAGGAACCCTGCCGCCGGAGCTGCTCGCCAGGCGGGAAGACCTGCTCAAGGACCGGATCGCCATTGAAATGAAGAAATACTTCGGCCGGGATTTCAAGCGCATCGGCCACGCCGTGCGGGTGGCCCGGCATGCGGAAAAGATCGGGCTTCAGGAAGGCGCCAACATGGCGGTGGTTCTGGCCTCGGCCTATCTCCATGACATCGGCATCCATGAGGCCGAGCGCAAGCACGGGTCCACGGCGGGCAGATATCAGGAAGCCGAAGGCCCTCCCATCGCCCGGCGGATCATGGAAAAACTTGGGGCCTCAAAGCCCTTGATTGAAGAGGTCTGCGACATCATCGGCCATCACCATCATCCCCGGGACGAAGAAACTTTAAACTTTAAAATCCTCTATGACGCGGACCTGATCGCCAACATCGAGGACAATCATAAGGATCGGCCCATAGACAAGGAAAAGGTGGAAAAGCTCATTCAAACCGCCTTTTTAACGGAAAGCGGCCGAAAGCTGGCGGAAAAACAATTTCTGGCGTAATTTTTAAAAAATCGGGAGACAGGATATGAAAACCCTTCGTAAAATCATTGAAATCGACGAGGAGCTCTGCGACGGCTGCGGCCAGTGCGTGCCCTCCTGCGCCGAGGGCGCGCTTCAGGTCATCAACGGAAAAGCCCGCGTTGTATCCGAGAATTTCTGCGACGGGCTTGGGGCCTGCGTGGGGGAATGCCCCACCGGGGCCCTTAAAATCGTGGAACGGGAGGCCGAGGAGTTCGATGAAACGGCCGTGGAAAAATACCTGGAATCCTTAAACGAAAACCAGCCGGAACAGCCGGCCATGGCCTGCGGATGCCCGTCCCAGCAGATTCGATCCTTTGCTCCGGAAACCGTCTGCGCGTGCCAAGGTAATGAACCGGCTGCAGCCGGACCGCCGAAATCCGCCCTCTCCCACTGGCCGGTGCAGATCCGGCTGATTCCTCCCACCGCCCCGTTTCTGAAAAACGCCGATCTGCTGGTGCTGGCCGACTGCGGGGCTGTGGCTGCGGCGGACCTTCACACCCGACTGCTTCCCGGAAAGGTCGTCATGATGGGATGCCCCAAGTTTGACGACCTGGAGGAATACGCGGCCCGGTTCCGGGAGATTTTCACAAGGGCCGGCCTATCCAGCATCACCGTGGTGTCCATGGAGGTGCCCTGCTGCGCGGGCCTTGCCTGGGTGGTGAAAAAAGCCCTGGAGGCCGCAAAAACCCGCATCCCCCTGACGGAAATCGTCATCAATGGCCAGGGTAAAACGGTTTCAAAGAAGGTCTCATGAAATGGGATAAAGACGCCGATCAGGCCCTATCGAAGGTTCCGTTTTTCGTGCGCAAGCGGGTGCGGGCCCGGGTGGAGAAAGAGGCCCGGGACGCGGGAAAAAATCGGGTGACGCTGGCGGATGTCAAGGCAACCCGGGAGCGTTTCCTTAAAAAAATGCACACCGAGGTCAAAGGCTATCAGGTGGATGCCTGTTTCGGGGCCGATGGATGCCCGAACCGCATCATGGAAAACGACCTTCCAAAAAAAATCGAGGCGATTCTGGAATCAGAGGATCTGCCGGGATTCCTGGCCCGAAAGTTGGGCAAGGACCTGAAGCTTCATCATGAATTTCGCGTCACGGTCTCCGACTGCCCCAACGCCTGCTCCCAGCCCCAGATCAAGGATATCGGCGTTATCGGTGCCCAACTCCCGAAAATCACTAAAAACGATTGCATTTTTTGCGAAAAGTGCGTCGACACCTGCAAGGAAGGGGCGATCACCCTGGCACCGCATGCAAGCGGGCCGGCCATTGATTTTTCCCTTTGCGTGAAATGCGGCCAGTGCATCCGGGCCTGCCCCACGCAGACCCTGGACACGGAAAAGAGCGGTTTTCGGGTTCTTCTGGGCGGCAAACTCGGCAGGCATCCGAGACTGGCCGAAGAACTGCCCGGCATTTATTCGGAAGAGGAAACCCTTTCCATCATCCGCCGCTGCGTGGCCTGGTACAAGGCCAACAGCCAGGCCGGCGAACGCTTCGGCGATCTGCTGGTCCGGGACCGGACGCTGATTTTAGCGCCCCTTCCCTATTCTTGATACATCAGAGGGTTCATGCCATAGAAATACCATTTAAAGCCCCTGTGCCTCCAGTTACCCCATGACGAGGGAGCAAACAGCAGAGGTAAAAATCCCGTCAACGTGTTTTTTTAACCTGCAAGGAGGTGTGCCATGAAGCCCGTGTTGACTTTTTTGCTGGGTGTGTTTGCTGCTGCAGCATTTCTTTTATTGGAAATCCCGACATTATCCGCCGCCGAAACCACAGCCTTTCCGGAGGTGATGTTTATTCTGGACGCCTCGGGAAGCATGTGGGGCGAGGCAGGGGGGCAAACAAAAATCGAGGCCGCCCGCAGTGTCCTTTCCCAGATCGTCCCCTCCCTTCCGCCCGAGGTCCAGGTGGGGCTTACGGTCTATGGCCACCGGCGCAAGGGGGACTGCTCGGATATCGAAATACTGATTCCTTCGGGGAATGACCGGGCCGGTCTGCTGGCCCAGGTGCAGGGTATACATCCCAAGGGGATGACGCCCATCGCAAACGCCATTCAAGCGGTCGCCGATACCCTAAAGGGGCATGAGGGGGAAACCACCATCGTGCTGATCAGCGACGGAGAAGAAACCTGCCATGACGATCCCTGCGGGGTGGTCCAATCCCTTAAAAAATCGGGCATCAACTTTCTTTTGCATGTTGTGGGGTTCGGCGTGGACAGCAAGGCAAACGCTCAGCTGGAATGTCTGGCGCGGGAGGGCGGAGGGTCGTATTTCACCGCATCCAACGCAGGTTCCCTGCTGGCTGCTTTAGAAACCGTAAAACAGCAGGTAGCGGAAAAGGTTGAACAGGCGAAGACCACTTCAAAAAAGGCGGCAAGCGGTTTGGGCAAACTTGAGCTAAGGCTTCCCGCCGACAGCGCCGTCAGCATCAACACCTTTAAAATCATTCGCAAGCAGGATGGAAAGCTGATCAAAACGGTTACGGATCCCTCCGCGCAGCAAACCCATCCGCTCCTTTCCGGAGACTATGAGCTCATCGCTGGGTTTGCAAACTCCAACTACTGGCCGGATTCCGAGGTTTCCTTCGGGGATGTGACGGTGACCGGCGGCGAAACCGTGCGGGTGGATCTCGGCGAAATGATAATCAATATTGCCGATTCCCTGAAGGACATGCCGGCCGGCGCAGTGATTATCACCAGGGAGGAAGACAAGGCATTCAACCTGGTCATTCCCTATACCGGAAACAGCTACTATTTTTACAAACCCAAACCGCTGCCCCAGGGGACCTACACCTTTGCGGTGCATTATAAGCAGGGGGAGCTGTACCGCACCCGGCCGGAGCCTGTTATTCTGGCAGACGGGGTCCGCATCGGGGCCGGGGAACAGAAAGTGGTGACCATTGATTCGGGGATTCTGATCAAAAAGGTTCTGTCATCGCCCGTCCTGGCCTGGGAGATGGTAAAGGCCGGCACCCGGGATGTCGTTGTCCGGATCGACAGGGCGTCAAACGGCGATTACCCCCTGTGGATGCCGTATGCGGTGCGGCCCGGCAGCTATGACCTCTATATCTATCTTGAGGGGATGGATGAGCCGCTTCCTGCGGGAAAGGGGGTTTCCATCGCCAAAGGGGATCTGCTGGAGTTTGACACCGGGCTTTAATTTTAAAACGGTTCGGTGTAGTTGAAGGACGGCGCGGTTTCGCGTTTATAAAACCGTTTGAGCGGAGGTGGAAATCTTTTGCAGGATGTCCGTCAATAGGCGAAGGGCGTCGGGCCGGATCTGCTCCTTTTTGAGCGCGTCTTTTTTCCGCGCCGCTTGAAAGTACCGGGCAAAGAGCTTTTTGTGCGATAATTCCCATTGGGAGGTAAACCCGGCCTTGCCGGTGCTGGCTTTTATTTTTTCGGAAGGTGTCTGATCCCTGCGGCTGTGCGCCCAGTTCATGGCATGGGAGGCGTAAACCAGGCCGCGGTCGATCAATATATAAAGAAGCTGGTCGTTTTTAGCCGCCCCCACGCGAATGCGAACGCTGCCGATGGGCAACCCCTTCACGCTGATGCTTGCCGCCTCCCTTGCGCCCATCAGCGCGGACCCCACGCCGATCAAACCGCCCAGAGCGGTAAAAACCCCCAGGCTGTGTCCGGCCAGGGCCAGATCAATTTTGGCGCCGAGGGCTCCGCCACCGGCTCCGGCAGCTGCAGCCAGCTGCCACCGGGTCATTCCCAGAACCCGCCAGGATTTTTCAGAAAACAGGTCTTCATTTAAAATGGAACGGGCCGGAAGCGCGCGATGAAAAATATTGTGCTTGAACCGTTTTCGAATCTTTTGATGGGCTGACCCCTCCATCCGGCTTATATCTTCTTGAAACTGATCAAAAAGCTGCTTGGAGACCGCCTTGATTTGATCCGGATCCCGGCAGGTTTTTTGCACCCCATGCCCCAGCACCGCGTCAATCAATTCCAGAATAACGGCTGCGGTGTCTTTCAGGCGCTGTTCCCAGTCCTGTTGAAAGGCCGAAATCACCCTGGCCAGGGCCGGCTGCCAGGCGGGATCGATGCGTTTTAAACTTTCCAGCAGATCCATCCGCTCCACATAGGTCGCCTGATGCGCGTCAAAGATTCGAATCGTGTTGAAATGCCGAAGCGCCTCGGACCTCCAGTCGTTCAAAAATGAGGTTTCTTCTTTTTCTTTGATGTTGATGACCGCCATGCGGGGGAGACCGGTCATTCTCAGGATTTCCATCTCGTCAACATCGGTGTTGCGCAAGGGCCGGGATCCATCCACCACATAGATAATGCCTGCTCCCTGGGCCAGGGGCTTGCTGAGTTCGCAGTCATCCTCAAAATCCGGATCATGCGCGTGCCCTGCGATAAACGCGTCGATTATGCGCTGCGTATCTTCGGTGTAGGCCTGCATCCACCGCAGGGTTTGCCGGGGCTGCTGAAAACCGGGGGTGTCGATAAAACGGATGATCTCCTTTCCATCCACCATCACCGGATACTCCCGGCATTTGCGGGTCTCCCCGGGAATGGGGCTGATGGGAACCCGGTCGTCCTCGGCCAGGGTGGAGACCACCGAGGATTTTCCCTCGTTGGGATGCCCGAGAACTGCAAAGGCGGGGATTCGAGTGTCTGTGGTCATCCTTCCAAAACCTCCACCCGCAGAAAAGGATCGCCGAGGCTGTTTGCGGCCTGAGTCCAGATGATCCGTTGCATGTCATTGGGCGCGGAAAACCCCATGCCGGGGCGAAGCTTTCCGATAAGTCCGATGATAAGGCCGGTGTTTTTCCCCGCGGCCTGCCGCAGTTTTTGAATCCAGAAAACGGTTTCCCGAATGGGGGGCTGCCAGGCCTCCTGGAGTATCAGAATCCGGATTCGGGAAAGGGGAATATCGGTTTTCGAAAGTATTTCTGAAAGGCGCTTTGCGTCCGTATCCGGATCCGCGCCGAATGCCATGCGCGTGAGCACCCTCAGGCCGAGGTTGCGCCCCACCGGTTCGGCAAGCAGATCGTCTTTGAGAATCGCATCGATCTCTTCCGGAACCAGCAGGATGGCGTATTCCGCCGGTATTTCCGTGACGTCCGCTGTCCCGGCGGCCCTTGTTTCCGGGGAAAAGGCCGGACGGGGCAAACCTTCTGAAAAGGCCCGGTTCCCGGTTTCCACCATGGGGGTCTGCATGCGATGAATCAGGGCGTCGCAGGCCGCCTGGGTAAAATCGATCCGGCGCAGAGCGGTTGACAGACGCCATGCGCCGGCTGCAAGCAGCAGCAGGCGGGGGAGCAGGCCGTAAAAGAGAATCGCCAGGAATAAAAAGGGCCACCAGGAGACCAGATCGGAGGTGGTCAGGCGGGCCATCCCGTCTTTGAGCACAAGCCTGCTCCCCTCGATCTGTTCCAGGGTCGGATGCCCGGCCGGCGGCGGCGCCATCCATGCCCAGGGCGCGGAAATCGTGTGAACGATGCGGTATACGGTTTTCGAGGACAAATGAAGGGTGGACTGCCAGCTGAAGGCAAGGTCCGTCAGGCTGACCTTGACCAGCAGGCCGCCAAGCAGACCGATATTGAAAAACAGACCGGAGAGCTGGGACAGGATAAATACCGGCCAGAAAAAGATGGATCCGTAAAGGGTTTTCTGCCTGCCGATCAGGCCGGCGATTTCCTTTACGCTATGGCGTCGCCTTGCGGAAACCGCGGCCCTGCCCTTGGACAGCATCCATAAAACCAGTCTTTTGATCAGGGCGGAAAGCAGGGGGTGGACCCCTGCAAAAAAAGAGAACCCCCCCATAAATTTCAGGATCAGGGAAACCGACAGAATCATCAAAAGCGCAAGTTGCGGGGCGACCATGACCCAGAGGCAGGTAAATACATTGATGGGCTGTGTTCCCGTATAGGAAAGCAGCGACCAGGAAAGCAGGCTGCCGAAAATCAGAGCGGCAAGGATCAGAAAAAGCCGGATGATCCCGTATGTTTCGGCAAAAGTATTCCCGGGGGAGGCTTCAAGACCGAGCC
Source organism: Desulfonema limicola (assembly GCA_020722245.1). Taxonomy (GTDB): domain Bacteria; phylum Desulfobacterota; class Desulfobacteria; order Desulfobacterales; family Desulfosalsimonadaceae; genus DYLE01. The sequence goes on along the minus strand of DYLE01000013.1, from coordinate 1,036 downwards.
CGGCGGCGGCTGACTTGCGTCTTTTTTCGACCCAGAATTTCAGCAGTTCCCCCCTGGAAAAGGACCCTGACCGGCTGTTTTGAAAATCCAGAAAAATCCTTCGGTCCTGCATGCGAAGGGGGTTTTCCTCGACATGCGAGTGCCGCTCGGTATCCTGATGCAGAAAATACTCAAGATCGATTAGGTCTTTGATTTGCCAATTCGGCTGCATGGTTTGAAAAAAATAATCCGGCCCTTGATTTCCGGTTGGAAGGTTTTAGGCCTGAAGGGTGTCGGGACCGCCTATGATCATCGATGGGTCCGTGGTGTTGTCACCGGCCGCATCATGAACCATATTTTCAGGTGGTTTACGAAATGGGCGCATTCCTCACCCACCACCTGATACCCGTGGGATCTGTAAAAATCAACGGTCTGCGGCTTATCGGTTTCAAGGTAGCAGGGCAGGGATTGCCTGTCCGCGTCTTCTGAAATTCTGGAGAGAAGCCGGCCTCCCAGGCCCTTTCCCTGAAGATGGGGGGCGACGCCCAGCATAAACAGATACCAGTGCTTTCCCAAAAGATGCTTTTTCCGCGCCATGGCGTCCAGGCGGGCCAGACGCCAGGTATACTTGGGGCCGGTAAACAAGGCGCCCAGACCGTTTTCCACCCAGACCCACAAAGATAAGGGGTATGATCCGGGCGGGTATGCCAGACTCACCCCGGAAAGCTCGCCGTCTCTTAGTATTGTGCGCGCTGTTCCATGCCTGATGCAGGTGTTCACAATGCCGGTGTAAAGGGTATAGAGTTTTTTTTCTCTTTTTTCAGGGGTGAAATGGTCAAACACATGAACGCTGAAGGGATTGTCGAGAAAGGCCTTTGCCAGAAGCCGGGTCGCTTCTTTGGCCGCCCCTTTTTTTAAAGGTATGATGTCAATCCGGTTCATTTTTTTCGGCCTTTTTTTGATCCGGTTTACAAAATTGATGGAACCGTAAAAAGTCAAAACTGTTCGCTTCGTGAGTCTTTCGGGGCGCGGTTCGCATTGAATGCTAAATTGCAAG
>DYLE01000216.1 GCA_020722245.1 Desulfonema limicola | reverse complement strand
ATTATCGCGTGACCCCATTCATGAAACGTTCGGACGGCAAGGTGGTGTATGTTCGAAAAACCGCCAGGCCGGAAGAATGCCATACCCGGATTTATACCGCGCTCGGCCTTCCCAGCCGGCCCGGCAAGACCAGCAAAATAATCCTGTAAAAACCATCCCGGCACGCGCCCTCTAAAAATCTGTAGTGCCTAAACGCGTTCGTTCCACTACCTAACCTGCCGGTATCGCACGAAATTTTTTTTTAAGACCATGAAGTTGGGTTAACTCCAGAGAGCACAAAGCACACAGAGAAAAACGCCAGCCAGCCACCTTTAATTCGACGTTCGACGTTCGATGGTGGACATTTTTTTTTGAACGCTGAACATCGAACGCTGAACGCTGAACGTCGAATGGGGAAAATGTTTTGAGGTTAATCCTCTGATTTCACCCTTCTATCTTCACCCTTCAGCCTTCTTTCTCTATGGATGATTCAAAAATAAAAGTCCCAACGCCATTCCTGCCGCAGGGTAATGGCGACGGCCCGGTTTAGAAAACAACCGGCACAACCAGAGCCCTGCTTGGTTTGTTAAGGCAGGTATTCCTTCCGGACCGGTGAAAAAACCTCCACCGCCACCGAATCCTTCAAGGCTTCAGCGCCGTGATCGATATTGGAGCCGATGCACCAGGAATCCCCCGGCTCGGCCGTAAACGCCTCCTCGCCGATACGCATCCTCAGCCTGCCCTTCACCAGGTACCCGGTCTGTTCGTGGGGATGCCGGTGCATGGGCAGGGAGCTGCCGGCGTGAAGAAAAAACTCCGTCATCAGGGTTTTTTCGCCATAGACCAGGGTTTTTTGAAAACACCGGCCAGCGGCTGAGAATACCCATTGACGTTTTTTTTATAAAACATCTGTCATCCTGGTGGGAACTTGATTGTTTTCACAAATCACCTGTGCGCCGGGTAGAGGTCCTCGATGGTATTCCAATAAAAATTATCCTTGTCGACATACATTCGCTGATCCGCCAGCTTCAGGACCTCTTCACGGGCTGATTCGTCGGAACCGGCATACCCGATGGAAAACCGGATCGGAAGGGTCACCTTTCCTCCCCCCGCCTGCTGACAAATCAAAAAAAGCTCTTTTTCCTTTTTTCGAATCCTTTCCACCGCGGCTTGGGCCTGCTTGCTGTTGATGGCGGGCAACAGAATGACAAACTCGTCGCCCCCGATTCGGGCCAGCGTGTCTGTTTCCCGGCAGATGGATTGCAGCATCGCGGCGACGCGCTTGATCATTTCATCCCCTTTTTCGTGGCCGTAATTGTCGTTGACCCGTTTGAGTCCGTTGATGTCGATCACGATGATCGAAAAATAAAAATTGGAAAACAGCTTGGAATTTTTTATGACCCGAGCGAGTTCGCGATCGAAAAAGGAACGGTTGGCGACGCCGGTCAGTCCGTCGGTGTTGGCCGTTGTTTCCAGTTTTCGCATCAGGATCTTATTATGCGCCGCTGCGGACACCTGGGCTAAAAATATGGAAATGATTCTGCTGGTGATTTGATCCGGCTGAGGGCCCTTGATGATTATCTTTCCAATCACCCGGTTTTCCTGAATCTGCATCGCCTGAAGCGTCCAGTGGGGCGCCTGGCGTTTTGACCTTGGGTCGAATGCCGGGAGGTTCTCGTTCATCAGTTGAGAGATGTTGCGATCGGTCAGGCGGTGGCGGTTTTCAAGGATCAGGTTCTGCTCTCTTTCTGAGATTCCGATGAACGCGCCGCTTTCGATAACCTCGGGCCGGTCCCCCTCATGGATGATTCCAAACCCGAGGTTGGGGAACAGCGCCCGAAGATGATTTAAGGTGTCGGCGAACAGCTCATGCAGGTCTTCAATGCCGTGAATCCGAGTAGCCGTTTCAAAAAGGGAGAGAAAAATATGGTTCTGTTTTTTAATGATGTCGGTGTTTTCTAAAATTTTACGGTTTTTCTGCTCCAGCTTTTTCATGACCTGATACAGATCCCAGGTGCGGGCGTTGATTTCTTTTCTCAACCCTTCAAGCAGGTTGGCATTTTCGATTACCGGCGCCAGCACGGCGCTTAAGTTTTCAAGCACCTCTTTTTCCGTTCCGGTATATGACCGGTTATTGCGTTTATCCCCGATCAGCAGAAGGCAAAGAAGCCGGGCCTCTGAAAAAACGGCCAGGATGAGGCGGGCCTCCTGAAGAGCGTCCTTGGAGTCCCTGGTTATCCTCAGCTCGTCCATCCAGCGGGTTATCAGGGCATGGGAGATCAGCCGGTTTCGGGTTGCGGCTATTTTTTTTAAAATCGGATGCTCGGCAGGAATACTAATCGAAACATCCTTTAAGGACGCATCCGGCAACCGGTGGAAAAAACCGGAAAAAGGCTCCGGGTTTACCGTGCTCCAGCCTTTGAAACGGCTGGGATCGGAGCCAGCAAAGGCCATGGCGAATCGGGAGTTCATAAACAGCCTGAAAAACCAGCCGCAGACCTCCTTGTAAATCAGTTTGACATGGCGGGCCTCGGACAGCCGAAAGGTCAGGGCGTAGAGCTCCTTTTGAAGCAGATCGGCCGATCTTTTTACAAACAGGCTTAAAAACGCATCCCATACCAGGTATACCGGCCGGTACAAAACCACCACGAGAATAATGCCCATCACCAGTTTTACCTGGTGGGCGCTTTCGGGCAGCAGCACCGAGGGGGCCAAAGCAGCAGCGGTAATGAGGGAAAGATGCCCCACCGTAAAAATCACGCGCCGCAGCCTCTGCAGAGCGATCCGTAGGTTGGATTTAAACAGACCATAGGCCAGCAGAAGCAGCGCAATAAATGAAAAGGTCCCCAGCGGATAGACCTCGTAGCCGTAAATAGCAGGGGTGTTGCCAAGGCTCAGAACCGCCGCGCAGACAAAACCCAAGAGAATAAAGATGATGGTGTTTTTTTTATGGGGGTCCGAAACGCTGCGGTAGGTATAAAACAGGGTGCCAATGCCATAGAGGGTTCCAGCCATCCAGAAAAGGCTCATGACATCATACAACACAGCCTTTTTGGCAAAGAAACCCCAGAAATAGGTATATACCCCCTGAAAGTAGAGAGCCGTCGGGGTAAACATCGCCATCACCGCGCCAACCCCATAGGCCGAGTAAACCACCCACCAGTGGTTCTTTTTTTCGCATACCAGGTACATCAGATGGAGGTTCGCTCCCAGCGGCACAAGCACCAGCATGAAATGATCAATGCGGGAGATCAGCAGGGCGGTTTCCGGGTCGGTGATGATGCCCAGAAGAAAGATATCCGTGTTCAGGCCCGCAAAAGCCAGGCAGATCACGGAAAACAGGAGGGTTTCGGTTCGGGGCTGTTCCAGGGTCAGCACAAAAATGGATAAAAACGATGCGCTCAGAAGGGTGAACAGAGGCGGCAGGCCGTAGGGAATGATTCGATCTAAAATGTATTCGAGATGATAATCCCGGCACAGCCAGATGCCGGCGCCGATCAGCAGAAGATAGATTGCCGCCAGAACAACACGCAGGATCGCGCTCATCCGTTGTTTGTTTGCGTATGCGTCCGGTGGAGTATACATAAATCCGTCAAGCCGAAATTTCAGGTTCTCATTTTTTTAGGTGATTATAACACCACAGCGAAAATTTTTGTAGACAGAGACATAAAAAGTGTGTATTGCTT
>DYLE01000215.1 GCA_020722245.1 Desulfonema limicola | reverse complement strand
GCCGCGGATACGCCGAACTTCTCTTCAAGCTTCTTGACCAGTTCGGACAGTTCCAAAACCGACATCTTGGATATAAAGTCAATAACCTGTTCCTTGGTGACATCCGCCATTTTTCTACCTCCGCATTATCTTGATTTAAAATTTTTTTTAAAAATTCATAAAGTCCGTACCCTTCAAATTACGCACAAACGCCCACCGGTCTATGCCGCCGCCTTTTGATCCTTGATGGCCTGTAATACATACAGCAGCCTCTCCGGCACATTGCTCAAAGCGCGGACCAGAGAGGTCGGGACAGCGTTCAACACGCAGAGCAACCGGCCTAATAGGACCTCCCGTGACGGGAGTGTGGAAAGGCTTTTTATCGCATTTAAATCCAGGACCCTGTTGCCCATTACGCCGACTTTGATTTCCAATTTTTCGTTCTCTTTCGCAAAATCAAACAGCGCCTTGGCCGGCGCGACCGGATCATCAAATCCCATGGCAATGGCGATAGGGCCGGCAAAATGATCCCTGATCCGGTCCGCATCGGTATCCTTTGCCGCCCGGATCAGCAGGGTGTTCTTCACCACCCGGTACTCGATATTCGCCGCTTTGAGCTTCCTGCGCAGCGCATTGATCGTTTCCACATCAAGCCCTTTATAATCCGTTAAAATCACGATCTTGGATTTTAAAAAACGCTCATGGATGCGATCGATGATCTGCTGCTTTTCGTTTCGATTTAACATGTTCACACCTCCTTTCTGAATCTGCAAAAACCCTGTTCACAGCATCAGAAAGACTGCCTCGGTAGGCCGGGAATCCCCGATTAAACACCCTTAACAGTGAACCTACGGTCTTTGACAGAAGTTATTTATTTAATAAAAGATTTATTATCTGTGTTGTGTGATATTCCATCGCCACGGGATGTCAATGCGAACAACCGCGGTATAATCTCCCAACCACCCGTTCGGGCAACGCGCATCGCCTGCACAAGATCCCCGCGATCCCATCCGACTATCCCAGAAGCTCCTTTACGGATGCCGGGTCGATCTTAAATCCCGGGCCCATGGTCGACGAAACCGCTATGCTGCGAATATAAACCCCCTTGCTGGAAGAAGGTTTGAGCCGAACAATCGTGTCCATGAGCGCGCCGATATTGGCCATCAGTTTATCCACGCCAAAGGAGACCTTGCCGACCGGGGCATGAATGATCCCGGCCTTTTCCACCTTAAACTCGATCTTGCCGGCCTTCAGCTCCCTCACCGCCCGGGCCACATCAAAGGTGACCGTACCGGTCTTGGCGTTCGGCATGAGACCCCTGGGGCCGAGTATCTTTCCGATTTTTCCCACCGCGCCCATGACATCCGGGGTTGCCACGGCCTTTCCGAAACCGGTCCAGCCGCCCTTGATCCTCTCGATTAAATCGTCATTCCCCACAAAATCAGCGCCCGCTTCCAGGGCCTCCTTTTCCTTCTCCCCCTTGGCAAAAACAAGGACGGTGACCTCCTTTCCGATACCATGGGGTAAAACAATGGATCCGCGCACCATCTGATCCGCGTGCCGCGGATCCACCCCGAGTTTGACGGCGATATCCACGGTTTCGTCAAACCTGGCATAGGCGGCGGAAACCGTGCCCTGAACGGCTTCGGCAAAGGAATATCTTTTCTGCGGGTCTCTATCCGTCGTGGCTTTCCGGTATTTCTTCCCTTTCTTAGTCATCTTATCCTGTTTACTCCTTTCGTGTTAAACGACCTCAAGCCCCATGCTCCGGGCGGTCCCCTCGATGATCCTGCAGGCGCTGTCCAGTTCGGTGGCATTCAGGTCCGCCATTTTTAACCTGGCGATTTCAGCCACCTGGGCCTTGGTGACGCTTGCCACCTTGACCTTCTTTGGTTCTCCGGAGCCCTTGGCGATACCCGCCGCCTTTTTTAAGAGCACGGAGGCGGGAGGCGTTTTGGTGATGAAGGTGAACGTCTTGTCATGATAAACCGTCAAAACAACGGGGATGATCATCCCCTCGTCGTTTGCGGTTCGAGCGTTGAATGCTTTACAGAAATCCATAATGTTCACCCCATGCTGGCCCAGCGCAGGACCGATGGGCGGCGAAGGGTTGGCCTTTCCGGCCGGTACCTGAAGCTTCACCTGAGCAATTATTTTTTTTGCCATATCCGTTAACCCCCGAGATTGTTATTTTATATTGCCGGCCATGTATACGGTTAAATTATTGGGGTCTTATCCTTTGCCGGACGCCTTGCCCCATCAGCTTTTTGACACCTGAACAAAATCCAGCTCCACCGGGGTGGAACGCCCGAAGATGCTTACCAGCACCTTCAGTTTCCCCTTCACCGGGTTGACCTCCTCCACGGTCCCGTTGAAGTTGGCAAACGGCCCGTCCACCACCCGGACCTCATCCCCGGCCTCAAAATAAAACTTGGGCTGGGGCGTTAATTTGCCCGCCTCCATCCGGTTTAATATCTTTTGGGCCTCCTCATCGCTGATGGCGACTGGCTTTTCCCTTCCGCCCAAAAAACCGGTGACCTTGGCGGTGGTGGTGACCAGATGCCAGGTTTCGTCATCCAGCTCCATATGGATCAGGATATATCCCGGATAAAACTTGCGGCTTGAGATCTTGCGCTTCCCCTTGACCAGCTCCACGACCTGTTCCGTGGGCACCACCACCTCGCCGAACTTTTCCGGATGCTCAAAGGCGGCGATCCGTTCATCCAGGTTGGCCTTGACCCTGGCCTCAAACCCCGAATACACATGAAGAATGTACCACTTCAGCGCCATGCGTCTAAACCCCGCAACACCCTTTTAGATAATGAACCGGATCAGGTTTGATAATCCAAAATCAACCACCCCCAGAAAAAGGGCGATGATAAAAACAAAGATAATCACCACCACCGTTGATCCGATGGTCTGGTTCCGGGAGGGCCAGGCCACCTTGCTCAGCTCCACCTTGACCTCCCTGAAAAACTGCATCGCAGGGCCGAAATACTGATCCACCTTTTTCATCACCGCGGATTGATCGCTCCCAAAGGGTTTTTTGAGCAAGGACTCTTTTTTGGTCTTTGCTTCCCTTCCCGCATCCGACGGCGCGGACCTTGCGGCATCGCCCCCCGGGGCCGTTGCAACGGCCTGAGCCTTGTCGAGCACCGGCTGGTCGGCGGCCTCTGTCGTTTTCGGCTTCCGCTGTTTCTGCGCGGTTTTTTTCTTCTGAATCCGTGCCATTTCGACCTCTAAAACGTCAAAAGCCCAAAGCTGAAAAATCATGTAAGTGGGATGCCACCTGAAATCCCAGCTTTTGAGCTTCCCTTTTATTTTTGGCAGGCCAGGAGGGATTTGAACCCCCAACCCCCGGATTTGGAGTCCGACGCTCTGCCGTTAGAGCTACTGGCCTATACCTGAATGCCTGATAAGACCGATCGGGTTCCTGCTTTCATCAAAAAGCCTTGCTCGATCGGTTACTTTGTCTCTCGATGCAGGGTATGGGTTCTGCAGTATCGGCAGTATTTTTTAAACTCAAGCTTGTCCGGTTTGGTCCGCTTGTTCTTGGTGGTGGTATAGTTTCTTCTCTTGCATTCCGTGCATGCAAGGGTAATATTGACTTTCACAAGATCCCCCTTAAGAGTTCAATTTTATTGAATAATCTCGCTCACCACGCCGGCGCCCACCGTACGACCCCCTTCTCTCA
>DYLE01000214.1 GCA_020722245.1 Desulfonema limicola | reverse complement strand
GTTACAAAAATATATCAACCCGTCCGAAAAACCGGACAACTCATGTGTTTTAAAAACCGGACAAATCTATTTATTGCTAACAGGATTACCGTTTTTTTGTTGAGCGACAACCCCTCTTGTCTCCAATAAAAATTCGGCCTTGACCGGCATTTAGGAGAAAAATCATCAAACAAATGGCCAACACCCTGTAAACACGGTCATAAACCCGCTGGAATAAGGACAGGCCGCATGAAAAAAAACAAAAAACAGCCCCCCCTTGGAGACCCTCAACGTCACTGTTGAGGCTTCCGAACCCTGGGAAACCAAACTGGTAGGATATAGGATTCTCTTCGGCATCGGCATGCTGATCATCGGCGGAGCCCTCGTCAACATCTTCATCCTATGACCCGAACATTCTGCTTTTTCCTTCCAAGGAACTTAGGTTTTTCAAATTCGAAAAATGAAGGATTTAACCACAGAGATCACAGAGGACACCGAAAAAAATTTTTTCATTTATTTTCTCTGTGCGCCCTGTGGTAAAAATATTTTAAAAAAAATCCATAAGTTATTCACTATAAAAGCACCGCATAGCGGGATAGATAGCTTTTTTAGAACAAGCGGAACCCTCTGTCCTAAAGAGCAGACAAATGAAAGCGGATGCTGAATCTGCAGTGATCCATGACGGCCGCCGATGGAGGGCCTTTAACGACGATCTGTCCGTTTCCGGCAAAACCTTAAACGAAATGGAAAGAAACCTGGAGACGGCTTTGCGGGATTTTGGCGGGTATCGGAAAGGAGAAAAAATCAAGGTGGTTATCGGGTATAACGCAAAAGCCATTCCTTCATGGATTCGGCCCTACCCGTCCCATTATTTTAACCGCATCCTCACCTTTGAATATGAACCGTAACACCGGAGGGCATCAACATCAGGCACCCATCTCAACCGAAAATGGTATTCCGGCAGGTTGACCACCGAGGACTGGTGGTCGGTCTGGCTCGGGCTGATCATGGTGGCCCTGGGGCTTTTTTCCCTTACCGGTATCAACCTGGTGGGCTGGGTGGCGAAGCCCAAAACATGGGCCGACCCCACCCAGGGGCCTGATCATCGGCAACTTTTTAAACCCCTGGCCGGGTTCCTGAAGGAAGCGGCCAAGCCCGAATGGTTCATCAAAACAGCCATCGTCTATCTGGGCATCAAACTGGACATCCAATCCATGTCGGCGGCGGACTATGCCTTTGAATTAGCCATTACAGGCGCGGCCGCGACCTTTGCCGCCGACCTGTTGTTCTGGCCGATCCGCTACACCGTCAGCCGAAGGATTTTCAAGCTGCCGAGGGAATGGGCCGCGACCCTGGCCTCCGGGGTATCCATCTGCGGGGTATCCGCGTCCATCGCCACCGGCGGCGCCATCCGCTCCAAACCGATCGTGCCGGTCATCGTGTCCGCGCTGGTCGATGTTCATGCTGACCTTTGTCGCCATCGGCATCATCACGGATTTTTCAAAGCTCAAGGGGATCGGCCGGCCGGCGCTCTCTTACGCCCTGGCCCAGTTTATCATCATTCCGCCCATTGCCCTGCTCATCGCCTATATTTTTCACCACGGCATGATGTGCCCTAGAGTGCAATGATTCGCATAAGGATTTAATCCCATTCATCCCTTGAAAAACCAAACCGCTCAAAGACCGGCGCAAAATCGGAAACAATCTTCTCCCGGGTCAGGCCGTATTGTTTGAGGGAATAGACATGGGCGCTTTTGTAGTTTTTCGCCCGCTCGGCCTCCTGCGCAAGCAGCAGCCGATAGGGATCCGAGAGGGTATACCCGAAACGCGCATAGAGCGCCGTCACGAAACCGCCCGGGTCGGCCATCATGCGGTCGTAGGTTTCCACCGCCTGGCGGTCCGAAGGCCGTCTGTCGAGCTGATCTACGGGGTAGGTGTACCAGTGGGATATCAGAGATAATACCCTTTGGGTCACAACGGCCTGGTCTGCGGTGTTGAACCTGTAAAACCCATAGGAAATCCAGCTGATGGCTGAAGGGACCGCTTCAAAAGGGGTTCTCACCATGCAGATGATCCGCGCGTCCGGAAAGGTCTCGTAAATGGCGTTGATCTTACTGCTGGAGGCCGGGTTTTTGGATAAGAAATGCTTTTCCGGGCCGAACACATACAAATGCCGCTGAACGCATTTTTTGTAAAACCCCATGATCGCTTTTTTCTGTTTCGGGTTGATATCCGTATCAAACCGGCTGAAGGGCTCCATCTCCTCAAAGGGGAACATGAATAAAAGGAAGAGGGAGGAGAAAATATGCATCAGGATGATTTCGTCCTCTTCGGGCTCAAAATGGCTGAGCGGATGCATGCTGCGGGAGCCGGCAAACATCTTGTTTTCAATGGCGACCGCCATGCGGTAGAGCGGCCCGCCGAGCATTCGATCCGCCTTTCCCAGAAGCAGAAAAAATTTTTTCTGAAGGATGGACGGGGCGAGCAGAATCTCCCAGAGTTTAAGGGAGGTGAACTGTTTTTCATCCTTGTGGATCAGCCGGTGCAGAAAGGTGGTGCCGCCCCGGGGAAACCCCACCACAAAAAGGGGTTTGTCCACAACGGTCCTTCGATACCCCGGGAAAAAAATCTCATCTAAAAAAAGGCAGGTCCAGGTCAAGGCCTCCTGAAAAAGAAACCAGATCGGGAAAAAAAGGACAAAGCAGACCCGTTTGACCGTAAACCGGCCGCCGGTGGTGTGGTAGGCGAAAATCGATTTGACCCACATGCGGATCATCAGCCTGGCGTTAAATGTCATACTCCCTCCGTTTCCTGTTCTCCTGTAAAACATCGGCGAAGCACCGATGCGACCTCGGCCGTGATCCCTTCCTGCTGCGGCTGTTCCAGAACAGCGCTGTCGTGCAGGCATCGGGCGAGGGTTGAAAGGATCCTCAGATGGCACTCCGGGGATTGCTTTCGAGGACTGACCAGGGCCAGAACAAGACGCGTCGGCGCCACGCATCCCGAAAGCGTCCAGGCCCATTCTCCGGAGCCGATAAAAATCGTCGTATCTTCCACCGCCTCGCTGTGGGCATGGAGCAGGATTTTTCCGGGCGCGAGTTCCACCGGGTAGGTCTCCGCCGAAACGGTCAAAAGAGACGACGCCGATTCCTGCTGCTGCGGGGTCCAGGCGGTCCGGCCGTGAATCATCTGCCGAATCGCGCCCCGAATATCGGATGCCGCGCTCAGATCGCCGCAGGGAATGATGGAGATGACCGTCCCCTCCACAATCGCCGGGGAAAACAGGTCCTCCACAAATAGGGCCTGATAGACCGCCAAAAGGTTCATATCCGGAAAACGGACGGCCATGATCTCGAAAAGCCGGTCCATGCTGGGAACCCAGAGGGGGCTCTGCCGTCTTTCCAGGGGAAGAACCGTCATGTCGCCGGGGCCGATACCGCCAAACAGAAGGGAACGGGCCCTGGTCCAGCCCGCGGCCGTCTCAACATGCAGGGGGACTGACGGCCGGGCGCTGTTTAACAGGTCATTTAAACGGGTTTGGGCCTTTGAATCGCTCATAAACACATGCAGCTCCGCACCGATGGATTGGGCCAGCCGCTTGATATCCCTCAGGATCAGCGCCAGGTCGCCCCGCCGCTCACACAGGGGGGGAAAAGGCACCAGCAGACGCCTGGTGGTGTTTAAGGGCCGAACCAGCCGGC